>JAPUKT010000148.1 GCA_027295555.1 Deltaproteobacteria bacterium | reverse complement strand
GTTCGCGGGATCGCTGGAGTTCGGTACCGCGGGGCTACGCGGTGTGCTGGGAGCCGGGCCTACACGAATGAATCGCGTAACCGTCATGCGCACGACATCCGGGCTGTGTGCTTGGCTGAAACGGCAGGTGCCGAGCGTGATCACGCGAGGCATCTGCATCGGACGCGACGCGCGCCTCCAAAGCGACGTCTTTGCGCAAGACGTCATCGAGGTCGCACTTGGAGCCGGGATCCCCGTGTGGACGTTCTCCGCCGTGGTGCCAACCCCGGTGTTGGCCTTTTCGGTGCTCGAGCTCGATGCAGGCGGCGGCGTCATGATCACGGCAAGCCATAACCCACGGGAGTACAACGGCTACAAGGTCTACTGGGAAAACGGTGCTCAGATCATCCCGCCGAATGACGAGGGGATCGCCCGCGAGATCGAGCTTGCCCCGCCGGCGGACCAGCTGCCTCGGATCACGATGACGGAGGGACGCGAACGAGGACTCCTCCGTGAGGTCGACCACCTCGTCGGAGCCTATGTCGATCTCGTGGCAAGCGCGGTGCAACAATCCGACGAACGCCGCGAAGTGCGCGTTGCATACACTGCGCTCCATGGCGTGGCCGAATGCACGCTGCGCGACATCTTGTCGCAAGTCGGAGTTTGCGAAATCCGCAGCGTCGTCGAGCAAGCCATTCCAGACGGTCGGTTCCCAACGGTCGCTTTCCCGAACCCCGAAGAGCCCGGCGTGATGGACCGAGTGCTCGCGCTCGGCTCAGACATCGACGCCGATCTCGTCATCGCGAACGACCCCGATGGGGACAGGCTGGCGGTTTCCGTCCTGCACGAAGGTACGTTCGAGTCGCTTTCCGGCAACGACATCGGGATCCTTCTTGCCGACGACCTGCTCACACGCCACGCGGAGCTCGACAAGCCACTGGTGATCTCGACGATCGTGAGCAGCCCCATGCTCGGACCCGTTGCCGCAAGCCATGGAGCACGGTGGGAGCAGACGCTCACCGGCCACAAATGGATCCAAAACCGCGCTCTCGAGCTCGAAGGCGAAGGCTACCAATACGTGTTCGGATACGAAGAGGCGCTCGGCTATGCACCCCTGTCGTCGGTCCGCGACAAAGACGGCATCAGCTCGGCCCTCCTGATCACCGACATGGCGTCTCGACTCAAAGCTCGTGGGGAGACGCTTATCGATGCGCTCGAATCGCTCTGGCGAAAACATGGGGTCTTCGAAAGCAGGCAAATCTCGCGAAGATTCGACGGGGTAAACGCTCGAGGGCGACTGACGGAGTTGGTCGAAGATCTACGCAAGCAGCCTCCGACAGAGATCGGGGGTTACGCAGTGACGAGCATGATCGACCTCGGCCGCCGGGTGCGGTGGACGCCCGACGGCGAGATGCCCCACACAGAGCTCGCCAAGAGCGAGGTCTTGGTCTTCGAGCTCGAAGGAGGCCATTGCGCGATGGTTCGTCCGAGCGGCACCGAGCCCAAGCTCAAGTACTACCTGTACGCGCACATGAGTGCGAGCTCGGACCTCACGCAAGCGCGAGAGCGAGCTGCCGCGCTACTCGACCGGATGGCTGAGGACCTCAGCCCAAGTTCCAACGGTTATTGACCAGAGAACCGGCGAGAGACTGCCAAGCGTGCGCGGCACGATACAGCTCTTCTGCTTGGCGCGCGTACGCGCGGTGCCAAGGAAGCGGAGGCCGACCCCAGGGGTTCGGCTCCGGAAGCTCGGAGCAAAGTTGCTCAGCTTGTTGGCCGCAGGCTTCGGCGCGTGCCTGGCAAATCACCACGATGTCGTCGACTGGCGTCACGAGGTGCGGTGTGAGGTCGATGTTGACCACCCGCGCGAAGTCGCGTGAGCCCACGCCCGCCAGCAGCATCGCTTGCTCGACGTCGCTTCCACAGGCCTTGGGATGCTTGTTGGACCATGCGTCTGGCCGGAGCTCACGAATGTCGGAGTGGTACGCTTCGCGTTCCCCAACCGAAGTGGGTTCTCGATGAAAAGGCCAAAGCATGGCCGCAAGTCGTGCACGGAGCATCGCTCCAAAGGTTTTCACGGAGGACACGCGTACCGGTCAAGAAACCGGGTGCTACTGAAGGGCGGTGGTGACGATCAAGGCGATCGCCGCGACCAGCAGAACGCCCGCCGCCCCCCAAAGGAGAGTCGAGTTTCGCGATGGGCGTGGTCGCCGACTCGAAGCGCGAGCCTCCGACGCCGGCGGTGACTTGAGGCTGCCCAGCGCCCCGGAGCGAGACACCAGATCCTCGAGGCGCGTCGCCGTCGTGACCGGCATGGCGAGCGGATCAAACTTCGGGTCGCGTCGCGTGACCCCCGATGTGATTCGGCCCGTGGGCTCACGGCTGCTGGGCCGGTTCCGAACCGAGGCGATCAAGATCTTCGGGCCGCCGCGCCCGAACTCGATTTCGTCCCCATCGCCGAGTGCCGCGTGCTTGATTCGTTGACCGTTGAGCCAAGTCCCATTGCGGCTGCCGGTATCGATCAAGAGATACCTTCCGTCTTCGTTGCGAATCTCGGCGTGTCGCCCGGACGCGTCGAGGTCGACCTCAGGATCGAAATTCACGTCGCTGTCCGGCATGCGACCGATACGGATCAAGTCCTGTTTGAACTCGAGCTCGCGTCCAGCGTCGGCGCCTTTGGTCTGGCAGAGGCGGATCATGATCGAGGCCTCAATCCGTGGGCGGGGTCAGTTGCACTTCGGTGGGCTGCCCCGGTTCGACGAGCACATCTTCGCCAACCTGCGTTCCATCGACCTCGCGGGCCTCGATGCGGTACGAACCGGGGAGTAACCGAAGCAGCACCGCCTCGTCGAGCCGCAAAGGCCCGTAGCTCCGCCCGTTGACATAGAGCTCGCCCTGCTCGACGCTCGTGCGCACGCGAACCTCGACCGGGGTCTGTGCGTCGGCGTACGCCGGAGGCGGTGGCAGCGGCTCGGCAACCATCTCCGAAGGGGGCCTTCCCGAACCGATGATCGTGATCGCTGCGGCCAACCCGAGCAGCACCAGAACGGATGCCGCCGTTGGCCACGAGAACGAGGAAGGCGCCTCTGGCTGCGAGACCCGCTGAGGGCGCGGCGCGGTCATCGCGCGTGGCACCATGCTCCTCACTGCCGTCGGCAACGTGGGACCGCCACTATGACCCTCGCCATCCCGAGGCAGCGGGTACTGCTGATAGAACGGGACGGCACTCTCTTCTGGTGGCTCCAGCGCATCCCCATCGAAGTCCGCCACGACGCAAGTCACGTTGTCATGACCGCCAGCGGCGTTTGCGAGCTCGATCAAGCGATCGATGAGCTGAGGCAGCGGGCCTATGCATGCCATCTCTTCACGAATCGCCTCATCGTGGACGAGGCCGCTCAAGCCGTCCGAGCAAAGCAACACTCGATCGCCTCGGCGGAGCTCGACGAAAGTGAGATCGACGGCAACCCGCTCGGTCGTCCCGAGCGCCTGCAAGATGATGTTGGAGTGCTCGAACGCTTCGGCTTCGTCTTCGGTGAGCTGCCCGGCCTCGATCAACTGGTTCACGAGGGATTGATCCTTCGTGATGAGGCTCAGCTGGCCCCTTCTGAGAACATAGCAACGGCTGTCACCCACCTGCCCCACAAAAAGCACCTTGTCGATGAGGCCAGCCGCCGTCGCGGTCGTTCCCATCCCTCGCCTCGTGCGGTCTTTCTTGGCTGCGAGGAAAATCCGCGCCCCTGCTTCTTCGACCGAAGCGACCAGGCGATGTGCAAAGGAGTCACGATCTTGCGCCGCGTCATCGCCTCGGAGTATCTCGAACAGAGCATCGACGGCCATGTGGCTCGCGACTTCACCCGCAGCGGCGCCACCCATACCATCACAAACCGCGAGCGCGAGGCCTCGACTAGAGACCGTCCCCTCGGACTCGTCTTCGCTTTCGAGTGGCCCCGCGCCCGAGCTCAGGTCGGCCACCATGAAGGTGTCTTCGTTGTGGTCGCGGACGAGCCCTACGTCGGTCCTGCCGAACACCGTGAAGTGGAGTCCCGTGGGCGTGGAATGCGGCGTCTCCCGTCGGGGGCGAGCCCAACTCTCGGTGCCCGCGGAGGGAGCCAGTGTGTCCTTCGCCTCGCTCGCCTTGGCCTGATCGTCCCCATCACGGTGTGCGTCGCCGCTCATTCAGTCCCCGCCTCCGTATCCTCTGACCTCACAAAGACACTATAACGATACAGCCTACAGCGGCGGTGTCGAAATCTCCACCGCCCGAAACCCGGAATTCGTTGAGATGGAGCAGATTTTAGAGCAGGAACGTCAAGCCTAGGCGCAGGATGAGGGCCGCGTCCACCCCACCCGCGACCGAACGCGGGGCCCCGTCCGCTCGGGTGGTGAAGGCGCGCGTTCGCAAGACCTGGCCGCCGAGCAGGAAGGTGAAAAGCGAGCTGGGGGTGAGCTCCGTCTCGCCGCCGAACGCAAACTCGGCCGTGCCGCCAATCGTGTCGACGCGGAACGAGGGCCCGAGCATCAGGAACCCCCCGCGTAGACGAAGCACCGGATGGACCGATCGATCGAGAAGAAAACTCTGCCGAACAAGCACCGTGAACGCTTGGGTGATGGTCGCCTCGTACACGCCGTTCCCGTTCTGAAGCCAGAACTCGTAGCCAAAGCCGAGGCCGGTGCCGTTGGCCCACCGATAGGAAAATGGGAAGCCAAGAGCCAACCCGACGCCGAAAAGGCATTCGTAGCCGTCCGGACAGAGCGGCTTTCTGGCCACCGGCATCACCAAGCCGGTTTCCACCCCGAGCGCAAAGGAAGGAGCGCCCTCGGGAGCCATCCCCGGAATTTCCGTCGAATCGGCCCGCACGGACCTCGGCAAGGAGAGGCATAGGGCCCACAGGCACACGATGACGGCTCGGGTTGGCATGGCCGTAGCATAGGGGGGGACGACGTCCCTCGACAAGATTGACAGGCCCCAGGCCTCTTTTATAGTAGCGCCGATTCGAACCGCGTAGAGGTTTTCTGATGGAGATCTTTCTCAGCAAGCGCGTGATGCGGCAGGTCCGCCTTTCAGTCGCCGACGCTATCGAAAACGGCGAGATTGACTCACTGCGCGAAGACCTGGTCAGCATCGTTTCCGATGACAACATCGAGAAAATCGAGCGTCGCATCGACGGCGGCAATTTCTACGAATTCATCTCGGAAATCCTCGACGAATGGTCGGGCGAAGACTTCAACGAGCTACTCGAGCTCCTCGAAGCGCAGCTCTCCGACGCCGACGTGGATCTCAAGTACGCGCCCCCGAGTGACGACGACGAGAAAGAAGAAGTAGTAGTGGAGGAGGAGGAGGAGGAGGAGGAGGCCACCGCCGACGACTCCGACGATGACCTGTAGGCAAAAAGCGGACTGTGCCCTCACTCAAGTGTGCCCGATTGACAGCCTTCCTCCCTCACGCTACCAGCATCGCCACTCCGCGCGGAGCGACCCGAGTGCCACCGTAGCTCAGTTGGTAGAGCAACGGTTTCGTAAACCGTAGGTCATCAGTTCGACTCTGATCGGTGGCTCCGTGAAGAGATCCTTTCCGATTTCTGTGCATCAGAAGCTTTGTGCGACCGTCGTTGCGCTGGCACTGGGTCTCACCGGGGCTTGCGCGTCGACAAGGACTGCCGCGGGCACGGCGGCAGGAACGACCGCCAGCACCACAGAGGATGAGGTCGTCCGGATGACGTGGGCACGCTCGGATGTGCCAGTTCGCATCGACGGGATGTCGTTCCCCGTCGTCGCGGGCCTGACCTCATGGGCCGCGTTTTCGCCAGCCGCCGGCGGGGCCATGCTCATGGGAGACGTGGTGGTCTTCCAGGACGAGGTCAGCCCCGCGATGGATGCGGCCTTCGCCCACGGCATCGAGATCACGGCATTACACAACCACTTCTTCCACGACGAGCCTCGCGTCTACTTCATGCACATCGGTGGGCACGGCGATGCGGCGCAGCTCGCACGCGGGGTCGAGGCTATTTGGGATGCGATTCGCGGTGTCCGCAGCAAGCTTCCTGAGCCCGCGAGCTCGTTCCCTGGTGAAGCACCGGTGCCCGGTCGAATCGATGCGGCGATGATCGCCCGCATCACCGGTCAGGAAACGGCCCTCAAAGACGGAGGCGTCGTCAAGATCACCATCGGCCGCGAGGCTGTGATGCACGGCGCTCGGTTCGGTGGGTCGATGGGCTTGACAACCTGGGCCGCCTTCACGGGAAGCGACGAGCTTGCGGCGATCGACGGCGACCTCGCCATGACTGCCAGCGAAGTGCAGCCTGTTCTACGTGCACTCCGTCGCGCAGGCATCCACGTGGTTGCGCTTCACAATCACATGATCGGCGAGGAGCCGGCGTACTTCTTCACGCACTTCTGGGGTAAAGGCTTGGCCGCCGATCTGGCCCGGGGATTCCGCTCGGCCCTCGACGCACAAAGGGAAGCCCGTCGTGGCGGAGCTCACTAACGGCCTGAGGATCGGGAAATCACTCGAGGCTCAGCTGGCGAAGATCCTCAGTGCCACGGCGATCTGTGCGCCGAAGCCGACAAGGAACGCGAGGGTGCGACCCCCGGGGATTCCCAGCGTGAGTGACGGGAAGTGGACCAGGCGCGCCCAGAAGTAGACCTGAGTTGCAAGGAGCACTTGGGGATCGTCTGCCTTGCCCATCGCCTGCGCGACCAGCACCAAGGTCGCGAAGACCGCCAGATTTTCTATGGCGTTGTATTGCGCTCGCTTCGCGCGCTGCGCCCACAAGGCCTGCTTGACCACGTGCTCCGGATCCACGGGCTGCAGTGTCCCGAGAATGCCGAGCGCCATCATTCGCTCGAGCATGTATGGGACCCAAAAAAGCGCCGTCATCAGCGCGGTCGTGGCGAGCCATTCCAGTG
>JAPUKT010000147.1 GCA_027295555.1 Deltaproteobacteria bacterium | reverse complement strand
CTCTGTAGTTCCTAGGAGTAGTGCGCCTCGAGATCGCTGGATCTGAGTCCAGTCGCGTCCGAACCGGCCCGACCACCTTCAACCACAGAGCCACGCCCTGCAGGGCGCAACAAAGGAGAACGACAATGAGCTTTGCAGCCCGGCTGCAAGCGGGCGCGACAGTGCTCGCAGTGATTCTGGCAAGCGCGACAGTGCGAGCCGAACAGAACCCAGAAAGGACGCGGGTATCTCTTCAAACGATGCTCGACTTCGCCGACGAGCACGCCCCGAGAATCCTGGTGAGTCGCGCTCACGTGGGGCGCGGCGAAGCGGCGATGGAAGGGGCGTCAGTAGTCCTTCAAGCCAACCCATTGCTCAGCGCCGCTGCAGGTCCGCGCTTCGCGGGAGACCAGAAAGGCGTCGACTTCCAGGTTCGACTACAACAGCGCATCGAGATCGCCGGCGAGCGAAAACAACGCAAGAAAGCAGCGGAGAAGTTCCACGAGCGCACGCAGCAAGAGCTATTGGAGGTCCGGTGGATCGTTCACCAAGAGGTGCATGCTGCGTTTCATACCGCACTCGTCGCGCGCGAAAGGTGGAACGTCGCCAAGAAGCTCTTGGTATCGACCGAAGAGCTCGTCTCGGTGGCGGAAAGAAGGCTGCGGGCAGGAGACATTTCGCCACTCCAGGTAAAGCTTGCAGGGGGCGAGCTCGCACAAGCGCGACAAGCAACCATCACCGCCGAGCGCGGCTACCGGACGGCGCAGGTGACCCTTGCCGAGTTGTCGGGTTGGCCACTCGATTCGCTGCCATCTCCGGCGGGAGGCTTGGACGACCCAAAACGAGCGCCGTCCACCGAACACCTCCTGGCGCTTGCACTCGAGCAACACCCCGGCGTCGCGGCGCGCGCAAGTGCCGTCGAGGAAGCCAAGGCCAGGGTTCGTCTGGAAGACCGGGAGGCCTGGCCTGAGCCTTGGCTGGGAGTCGTGTACGCGCGCGAGGCCGATCCAACCATCAACTCGACGGAGCACATCGTGTTGGGCACGCTATTGCTCCCGATTCCCTTCTCGCAGCGCAATCAAGGCGAGCGGGCTCGCGCGCGAGCCGAGCTCTCCGTCAGGGAGGCGGAAGCGGACGCGTTTCGACGGAATCTGAGCGCGCGCTTGACACGGGCAGCAACCGCCGTCGATGCAGACGCGGATCGCATCGCGGCGTACGGAACCGAGATCCTGCCTGCGTTCGAAAGCAACCTTTCACTTCTTCGGCGCGCATTCGAGCTTGGCGAAGTCGATCTACTGCAGGTGTTGGTTGCGCGCGAACGGCTCCTCAGAATTCAGCAAGACGCGCTCACGGCCCATCAGGACTACTACGGCGACGTCGCTGCCCTCGAGGCGCAAGTCGGTACGGAAGTCTGGCCAGACGAGCATCACGATCACGATTCCGACGAGGGAGGTGCCCCATGAGAAATGCGAGTATCCGATGGACGGCCATCGCACTCTGTGTGCTCTCCGGATGTCGCAGCGACCAACACGACGAGCACGCTGACCACGAACATGACCACGCCGCACACCAAGATCCGAACGAGGCGAGCCAAGCGATCCGCCTTTCTCCAAGCGCAGTGCAAAGGAGCGGCATTCGCGCGGAGCCCGTCACCCGCGAACGCTTGGTCGGCGGAATTGACGTCCTCGCCGAGGTACAGCTCAATCCCGATCGCACCGCCCACATCACGCCCATGGTGCCGGGGCAAATCGAAGAGGTACGGGTCGCTCTTGGAGATCAGGTCAAGGCCGGCGAAACGCTCGCCACCATGCGTAGCGTAGCGCTCGGGGAGGCCCGCTCTTCGGTGGCCAATGCGCGCGCTGCGGTCGAGGTCGCCCGAGCGAACTTCCGAAGACAGGAGGAACTCCAACGCGAGGGCATCGGATCGCAACGCGCGTATCTCGAGGCACGAGGCGCGCTGCGGCGCGCAGAAGCCGACCTTGCCGCGGCCGGCGATCGACTTCAAGTGTACGGTGGGCGCAAGGGATCCGGAAGCACGACCACGATTCGTAGCCCACTCGATGGCACCGTCATCGAGCGGCACGCGTCGCCGGGCGAGGTAGCGTCTGGCGAGAGCGAGCTCTTCGTCATCGCGGATCTCTCTCGAGTGTGGGTCGTCGGTAGAGTCTATGAGCAAGACGTATCCGCGGCCCGGGTGGGAGCGCCGGCGGTGGTTTCGTTGCAGGCCTATCCTGGGCGGACGTGGGAAGGCGAGGTCGGCTACGTGGCGAGCACCCTCGATGCTGACACACGCACACTTCCGATCCGAGTCGAGCTCGACAATCCGGAGGGAATCCTTCGTCCAGGTCTGTTCGGAAAGATCTCGCTGAGCCCACCCGGGGACGAGGGCAGCTCGGTCCTCGCCATTCCGCAAGGCGCAGTCCAACGACTCGACGGACACACTCTGGTGTTCGTGTCCGGCGAAGAAGAAGGAGTCTTCCGCCCAGTTTTCGTAACCACGGGCGCTCGCGCTCGGGGCAAAGTGGAAGTTCGCGACGGCCTCGTAGAAGGAGACCAGGTCGTGACCTCGGGCGCGTTCACGCTGAAGTCGGAGTTGCTGCGGGGCCAGCTGTCCGAAGGCGACCACGAGCATTGAGGGGGCGGCGGTGATCGATCGTTTCATCAACTTCTCCGTGCGAAACAGGGCGCTCGTCATCTTCGTCGTGTTGCTCGTCGGCGCGCTCGGTCTTCGGGCGGCGCAACAACTGCCCATCGATGCGGTTCCCGACGTCACTAACGTACAGGTTCAGGTGCTCACCAAAGTACCTGCACTCGGCCCTTTGGAGGTGGAGCAGTTCGTCACCTTCCCCATCGAGACCGTGATGAGCGGCCTCCCCCGTCTCGAAGAAGTACGAAGCGTATCGAAATTTGGGCTGTCGTCCGTGACAAACGTCTTCGAAGAAGGCACTGACATCTATTTCGCACGACAGCTCGTCGAAGAACGCCTCGCCGAGGCAAGGGACAGGATCCCCAAGGGCTACGGCACCCCCACGATGGGCCCGATTTCGACGGGGCTCGGTGAGATCTACCAGTTCACGGTCAAAGGCGAGCCCATGTGCGGGGCCGGCGTCACCGAAGCGGACGATTGTTACACGCCGATGGAGCTCCGCACCACTTTGGATTGGTACATTGCGTATCAGCTGCGATCGGTACCCGGTGTGGTCGAGGTCAACACGTTCGGTGGCGAGCTAAAGACTTACGAGGTGCAACTCGACCCAGCGCGGCTCACGGCGCTCGGCATTCCGCTGGCCGATGTTTTCGAGGCCATCGAGCGAAACAACGCAAACGCAGGTGGCGCGTACATCGAGCGAGGTGGCGAACAGCTACTGATCCGCGGGGAGGGTCTGATCACGACGCTCGACGACATCCGTCGTATCGTCGTAACGAGTCGCGACGAGGGCATCCCCATCACGATCGGTGAGCTGGGCTCCGTCGCGAACGCACCCATGGTGCGCCACGGCGCCGCGACTCGAGACGGTGAGGGCGAGACGGTCGTCGGAATCGCGATGATGCTGATGGGCGCAAATGCGCGGGAGGTCGCACGCGACGTCGAAACAAAGCTCGACCAAATCCGGCCCACCCTCCCCGAAGGCGTAACAGTCGATGTGTTCTATGACCGCACCGAGCTCATCGACCGAACCATCCGCACGGTGGCGACCAACCTCGTCGAGGGGGGCGTGCTCGTCGTAGTCGTCCTTCTCCTACTTCTCGGCAACGTGAGGGGAGGACTGCTCGTCGCCTCGGTAATCCCACTATCGATGTTGGGTGCGTTCATCGCGATGCGCGCCGCGGGAGTTTCGGGAAACCTGATGAGCCTCGGTGCAATCGATTTCGGTCTGATCGTGGATGGCTCGGTCGTGATCGTCGAGAATGTCGTCAGAGTCTTGAGCGACCGGCAGTCGAAGGGTCGCGCAGTTGCGTCCGACGTGCGCGCCGCGGCGGTCGAGGTGGGTAGGCCGATCGCATTCGCAGTCGCGATCATCATCCTGGTCTACTTCCCGGTGCTTTCGCTGCGTGGCGTGGAAGGCAAGATGTTTCAGCCGATGGCGCTTACTGTCGTCTTCGCACTGGCCACTTCGCTCGTGTTGGCCCTGACTTGGGTGCCCGCGATGTGTACCTTCGTATTTCGGCGCGGCGCGGCAGAGCACGAAACGTGGCTGTTTCGAACGCTCAAAGCGCGCTACGAGCCAGCGCTCGAGCGATCGCTCTCGAATCCGAAACGAACGGCTGCGGTGGCCGCGAGTGTGTTCGTGATATCTCTCGGCGCCGTGCCCTTTCTGGGTGCGGAGTTCGTCCCGACCCTGGACGAAGGCGCGATCGCCATGCACGCCATTCGCCTACCGTCGGTTTCGTTGGAAGAATCGGTGCGGGCCACCACGCGAATCGAACGTGTGCTTCTCGAAAAATTTCCCGACGAAATCAAGACCGTCGTTTCGAAGACAGGACGCCCGGAAGTCGCTACGGACCCGATGGGCGTGGAGCTTTCCGATGTGATCATCATGCTCGAGCCGAAGGGCGAATGGACCAAGGCGGAGACCAAAGAGGGCCTGGTCGGCGCCATCGAGGAGACCCTGCTCGTCGAAGTGCCGGGTCAACGGTTTTCGTTTTCCCAACCGGTTGAAATGCGGATGAACGAGCTCATCAGCGGTGTGCGTTCCGATGTTGCCATAAGCGTGTACGGTGAGGACTTAGACACCCTCGAGCGCGTAGGCAACGGGCTGGTGCGCGTGCTCGCGTCGGTTCCCGGCGCTGCCGACGTCAAGGCCGAGCAGGCTGCAGGGCTTCCGGTGCTTCGGATTCAAATCGATCGCGAGCGCATTGCCCGGTACGGGATCAACGCAAGTGACGTGTTGGACGCGGTGGCGGCCATGGGTGGTCGTCGAGTCGGAGAGGTCTTCGAGGGGCAGCGGCGGTTCGCGTTGCAAGTTCGCTATCGCCAGGATGCTCGATCGAGCCTCGACTCGATTCGACAGATCCCGGTCGCGGCTCCGAGCGGTGCACTGATTCCGCTGGGACAACTTGCCGATTTGAGCGTAGAGGAAGGTCCTGCGCAGATCAGCCGAGACCGCGTGCAGCGACGGCTCACCGTCGAAGGAAACGTGCGCGGACGCGATCTCGCGGGTTTCGTCTCCGAAGCACAACGACGAATCGACGAAGCCGGCATCGTGCCAAAGGGTTACTTTCTCGAATGGGGCGGGCAGTTCAAGAACCTCGAGGACGCGATCGCACGACTCGCCGTCGCCGTCCCAGTCGCCCTGATCCTCATCTTTCTTCTTCTGTACATGACCTATGGAGCGGCCTTGCCGGCGCTGATCGTCTATCTCAACGTGCCGTTCGCTGCGACGGGCGGAATCCTGGCGCTCCTGGTGCGTGACATGCCGTTTTCGATCTCGGCGGGCGTGGGCTTCATCGCGCTCTTCGGTATCGCCGTACTGAACGGGGTCGTGCTGATCTCCTGCATCCGCCAACTGGAAGACGAGGGCGTGCCATTGAAGCAGGCCGTGCAGCGAGGCGCCCTCACCCGCTTGAGGCCGGTCTTGATGACCGCCGCCGTAGCGGCTTTCGGTTTCGTGCCGATGGCACTGTCGACGAGCGCCGGAGCGGAAGTGCAGCGGCCGCTCGCAACGGTGGTGATCGGGGGCCTCCTGACCTCCACGCTTCTCACGCTGCTCGTGCTCCCGGCGGTATATCGGGGCCTCGGGGGGACACGCTGGGCCTCAAAAAAGCAGTTGAACTCAACTGGTTAGGAGCCGCACCGCGCAAACCGGCTCCATGGGTTTTCGCCGTATGCGTTGCATGTGCCTGAAAAGAGGTAGGTTTCGGAGGGCTAGCGTGTCCCCTAGAAAGGAGCAGCGACATGATTTTCCGACCCTTCTACTACGACACAGGCTGTGCGGCGTATGTGTTCGGATGCGGCAGTGAGGGCATCGGCGCTGTGGTCGATCCGCAGGAGCACGACATCGACACGTACATCAACTTCGCCGAGTCCAAGGGGCTGAACATCGCGCAGGTGATCGACACGCACCTGCATGCCGATCACGCTTCAGGCGCCCGCACCCTGGCTGAGCGGAGTCGGGCGTCTTATCGACTTCATCGTGATGCAGATGTGTCGTTTCCCTTCGAGCCGATCGACGATAACGACGAGGTCGTCCTCGGCAACACGCGGCTCCGAGTGCTTCACACGCCGGGGCACACGCCGGAGTCGGTTTGTCTTCTGGTGACTGACCTCCGCCGGGGCCCAGAGCCGTGGTTTCTGCTCACGGGTGACACCCTGTTCGTTGGCGCCGTCGGCCGCCCGGACCTTCCCGGCCAAGTAGAAAAGAGCGCGGGTGATCTCTACGACAGCCTCCACGAAAAGGTTCTGTCATTGCCCGATGAGCTCGAGATCTATCCCGGGCACTTCGCTGGCTCGGCGTGCGGCGCCGGCATGAGTGGCAAGCCGTCGACGACGATCGGCTTCGAGAAGCGTTTCAACGCCGTGCTATCGCTCGGCCGCGACGCCTTCATCGAAGCGGTTTCGGTGGTCCCGGACAAGCCTGCCGACATGGTGGAGCTCATGAGGATCAACCGGGGGCTCGCCTGACATCGAAAGCACCGCGGCCGGTCATTCTCGGGCTTCGCGAAAATCTCGGTCAGTTTTCGCTGCTCGTCCTGGTCAACGCTTTCGTCGGCGCGATGGTCGGGATGGAGAGGAGCATCCTGCCTGCGTTTGCCGAAGAGGAGTTCGGCCTCGTCGCACGCACAGCGATCTTTTCGTTCATCATGGTGTTCGGGGTCACGAAGGCCGCCGCGAACTACTTTGCAGGTCGGTGGTCGGACGCATGGGGCCGGAAGGCCATCCTGGTTGCGGGTTGGTTTGTCGCCACCCCGGTGCCCTTCCTGTTGATCTGGGCGCCCTCCTGGAACTGGGTCCTCTTCGCAAACGTGTTGCTTGGGGCCAGCCAGGGGCTCACCTGGTCGACGACCGTGATCATGAAAATCGACCTGGTCGGCCCGAAGCGCCGCGGGTTGGCGATGGGACTCAACGAAGCCGCCGGCTACGGCGCCGTCGCCGTTACCGCTCTGGCCACCGGCTACATCGCCGAAAAGTGGGGACTACGTCCGGAGCCGTTCTTTCTGGGGCTGGCC
>JAPUKT010000146.1 GCA_027295555.1 Deltaproteobacteria bacterium | reverse complement strand
TCATCGACCCCGACGACGACTTCGTGTTCTTGGTGGATGAGGACGATCTCGAGGAGCTCGAAAGGGCCGCCGATGCTGTTCCCGGGGTCACCGTGCCGCCGCCGCTGCCTGGCGAAAGCAAGGCTCAAGACGTTGACGACGACGAAGAGGACGAGGGCTTCTTCAAGAAGCTCTTCGGATCGCGCCGAAGCAGCCATCGTCCTTAGAAGTAGAAGGTCCCGCCGAACGTCATGAGCGCGCCTCCCGACGTGTCGGAGGAGCGCGTCCCGTCGACGAACTCCGGCCGCGGGTCATTGTCGATCCGGTGTTGCAACACACCTCTGACGTCTGCGTTGAGCGCGAATGCGGGAGCAAGTCGGAACTCGAGCCCCAGTCCGGCTTGGCCGCCCACGTGCGTCATGTTGCGAATCTCGTTGAAGGTTTCCTTCTTGCCAAAGGAGAGCCCAGCACCGAGCAGCACGTAGAACTGCACCTTGCTCTTCGGGTTGATGAAGAACAGCATGTTTGTCGTGATGGGGACTTCGGTGCGGTAGTCCCCTTGGTAGTCGTGACCTGCGAAGTAGCCAGCCCCGAGGTCGACTCCGAAGTGAGAGGTAGGTCGAAATCGAAGGGCACCAGTGAAACCGCCCATCCTCACGCTCGGTCCGAACGTGCCTCCGACGTCGAAGTGGAGGCCGACCTTTCGCTCGCGGTCTTTGGGCGTGGCCTCCTTCACGACCGGGGCGGAGGTCACCGACTTCTGCCGCACGACGATCACGGCGGGAGGCTTGGTCTTGATGACGACTTGCGAGGATGAATCAGTCGGTCCGGACACGACGACCTCGGCATGGGCCGCCGTGGCGACGGTCAGGATCGTGGCGAACGCGAGCACAGGAAGAAGGACGAGTCGGGGCATGGCTACCTCTTTTGATTTCTACGAGGCAGCCGCGGCAAACATTCAAAGCACCCCCGATGGGGCCCAGAATTCTCGGGATCTCGAAGCGGGAGCGCTCTATTGGAGCGGCCGGCGGTCCTCGAGCGCACGGCCGAGAGTCACCTGATCGGTGAACTCGAGCTCACCCCCGTGGGGGACTCCTGCGGCGATTCTCGAGACGCGAACGGGGGACGAGGCGAGTGTGTCGGCCACGTATAGAGCCGTGGCTTCGCCTTCCACGTTGAGCGGTGTGGCGACGATGACCTCCTCCACACCGTCTTCGCGGATGCGTCGTTCGAGCGCGTCGAGTGGCAGCTGGTCGGGCCCAATGCCGTCGAGCGGCGCCAGCAAGCCATGCAGCACGTGATAGCGGCCACGAAAGCTGCCGAGCGCTTCGAGGGCTATGAGGTCGGGAATTTTGGCCACGACACAGATGATCGAGTCATCCCGTTTCGGGTCCCGGCATATCGTGCAGCGCGCCGCGGCGCCGTAGTTTCCACACACCTCGCACTTGGTGACGTTGTCGTGAATCGTGCTCAGCGCCTCGCCCAACGCCTGTGCATATTGCGCGTCGCCCTCGAGAACATGAAAGGCGAGTCGGGCGGCGGTTCGTTCACCGACGCCCGGCAGTCTCGAGAGCAGCGAGATCAATGTGGCGATGGGGTCGTTTGGCGCCATCGCTCACTCGGGCCCTTCGATGTGCACCTTCAGCTTCCCAGCCGACTCGGGAAAAACGTCCATTGCGTCGCGCACCCGCGGGTGATTGAGCGCTTCTCTGCGTTTGGCCTCGACTTCGGCTTCTTTTCGTTGGGCGGCCACTGCCGCCACCGTCTTGGTCGCGTCTTCACTCGGAGCGTCGAATCGGATCTCGATCTCCGGTCGCCCGCCGAGCTGCTCCTCGGCGACCCGCTTGATCGCCTCGATCGAGTCGGGGGACTCGGCCTGACGCCCGTAGAACGAGCCATCTTGGAAGGACAGGACGATGCGATCGGGGCCTACGGTCTTCGGGATCCCGTGTTCGAGCACGGCTGCAAGCGCAGGTTGCTGCCTTTGAAGGTTGACCACTAGCTCTTCCCACTCTTGAAGCGCGGCTCGACGGATCGGGGTCAGCACCTCACCGCTGCTCGTTTGAAACCCGCCCGAGCGCCGAGTGGCTGGCTTGATCGGTTGACTCGGATCGGGCGCCGCCGGTTCGGGGTCGGGTTTATGGTCAGGGACTGGCTTCGGCGAGGACTTTCGTGGCTGCGATTTGCTTGCGCCGCCGCCTCCGGAGCCGGACTGGCCTTGAAGCGCGTCGAGTCGCGCCAGCAGCTCGGCCACCGACTGAAGAGGTGGTCGGGTCGCGACGCGCACCAACCCCATCTCGAGCATGAGCTTGGGGTTCGGGCTTTGCGCCATCTCGTCCATCACCGTGGAAGTCGCACGAAACACACGTTGCAGCTCGAGGATGTCGACATCCTCGATGAGAGCCTGCGCTGCGTCTCGCTCTTCGGGAACCCATTCCGCGGGGTCGCCCGCCTCGAGCTTCAGGACGACGAGGTCGCGGACGAGCTGCAGCAACTGCCGCGCGAAGTGCTGCATATCGACGCTTTGGTCTGCCAGACCGTCTACGGCGGCGACCACGGCGGCCCCATCACCTTGAAGAACCGACCGCGCTACGCCGTAAAGCGCTTCTCGGGCGGCTATTCCGAGGCTGCTGGTCACAGTGTCTGTGGTGATGCGGTCGTCGGAGACCGCCACCAACTGGTCGAGAAGGGTGAGCGCATCGCGCATCGAGCCCACCGCCTCACGGGCCACCACCGAGATCGCCTCTTCATCCGCCGAAACGGCTTCCTCTTCGAGGATTTCCGTCAGGCGGCCGGCGATCAGACGATGGGGGATCAAACGGAAGTCGTACTGCTGACACCGAGAGCGAATCGTGATGGGCACCTTGTGGCTCTCGGTCGTCGCGAAGATGAACTTCACGTGGTCCGGCGGCTCTTCGAGCGTCTTCAAGAAGGCGTTGAAGGCCCCGGCCGATAGCATATGCACCTCGTCGACGATCACGATTTTGTAGCGATCGCGCTGTGGCCGGTAGGGAAGCGACTCCTGCAAACGCCGCACATCTTCGACGCTGTTGTTGGAAGCGCCGTCGATCTCTTGCACGTCGACATCGATGCCCGCGGTGATGTCACGGCACGGGTCACACTCGTTACAGGGGGTCGGAGTAGGGCCCTTCTCGCAGTTGAGCGCTTTGGCCAGGAGACGTGCCGTGGTGGTCTTACCTATCCCGCGCACGCCCGTGAAAAGGAAGGCATGCGCGACGCGATCCGACAGGATGGCGTTTTCGAGCGTGCGCGCGACATGCTCCTGACCCACCAAGTCTTCGAAGCTTTGGGGGCGGTATTTTCTTGCAAGGACGGTGTAAGCCATGGAGCAAGCGAGCCTATCACGGCGACGGAGGGGGTGCAGCCGGGTTCACTGCTCGTCTTGGTCTTCGCCGTTCTCCGCTTCTTCGGGTGCTTCGCTCTCTTCCTCTTCGTCCCCGTCCTCGTCGAGGGCTTGGGCCTCTCGCATCATCTCTTCCATGGTAGGCATGCCCGAGTGGACTGCGCCCTCTTCGCCGTCAGCATCGATCATCGAGCTTCCGGTGCCCATGATCGCGTTCCCGAGGCCGACCGAAATTTGCGGGTACCACGTGATGATGGCCAGGCCGATCAGCATCAGGCCGACGAAGGGGACGACCGCGCGTATGATGTGCCCGACGCTCTTCTCCCAAAGGGCGCTCGCCACGAAGAGGTTGAGCCCGACTGGCGGAGTCAGGTACCCGATCTCGAGGTTGACGATGAAGATGATCCCGAAATGGATCGGATCGACGCCCATCGCAGCTGCGATCGGAGCCAACAATGGCACGAAGACGAACATCGCGCTCAAGATGTCCATCATCATGCCCACCGCGAGGAGCATGGCGTTGAGCATTAGAAGGAACTGCCAGCGCTCGAGCTCTTGCGACTGAATCCACTCGACCATGAGAGCGGGGATTTCTTCCTTATCGAGGAACTCGCCGAGGGCGAGTGCCATGACCAAGATGACGAGGAAGGAGCCGAGGAAAACACCCACCTCGCCGAAGATGTTAGGTAGATCTTTGAGCTTGAGGGCTCGGTGCAGCCAGACCTCGGCGATGACGGCGTACACCACGCTGATCGCCGAAGCTTCGACCGCGTTGAAGATACCGCCGTAGATACCTCCGAGGATCAGCACCGGGAACATCAGCGCCCAAAAGCCGTCTCGGGTCGCCGTCATCAAGCGTTTGAACTTGAAAGGCGAGGTGGGGATCTTGTCGACTAGCCCCTGGTAGAACGAGTAGCCGATCAGGATCGAGCCCATCACGAGGCCGGGCCCGAAACCCGAAGCGAAAAGGAGCTCGACCTCGATGACTGCGCTCTGGTTGACGATCGGGTACACGATCATCGGGATCGACGGTGGGATCAGGATCCCGAGCGAGCCTGCGGAAGTGAGCAGACCGTGGGAGAAGCGCTCTTTGTAGCCCTCTGCGACCAGAGCCGGACCCATCATCGAGCCGATCGCGACGACGGTGGCCGGGCTGGAACCGCTGATCGCCGCGAACAACATGCACGCGACGACTGCGCTCATCGCCATGCCGCCTGGGACCCATCCGATGAAGGCCTGCGCAAAGTCGACAAGGCGCTGACTGATCTGCCCCTTGCTCATGATCGCACCGCTCATGATGAAGAACGGGATCGCGAGGAGGGTCGGGCTGTCGGCGAGGCTTCGAATGCCCTCGATGACGATGGTGAACTGCACCGGCTCGCGGAAACCACTCCAGAGAAAGAGGCTTCCGAGAGTCGCGACCCCGATGAGCACGAAGAGCGGTGAGCCGAGCACCGCTGCGGCCAGAATCGCCGCGGCAAGAATCCCGCCTTTACCCAAGAAAGGCAGGAGGACAATGAGCCCCACGAAGACGAGGAATGGAAGCTTACGCTGCGCCGCGTCGGTCATCCTTCGGCCTCCTGCTCCTTGGCCTCAGTCGCCGCGACCATGGCTTCATCTACGGGGGCTACGCCGTACGAGCCGCCCAACACGGTGCTGACCGCCGCCGCGATGTAGCGAAGCGCGGTCATGGCGAACGCTGCGGGCACTGCGATGGTCGCGACCCAGTCCGGGATGTTGGTCTGCTCGAAACGACCCTCGAGTGTGAGCGCTTCCTGGGCGTAGATGTAGCCGAGGAGTGCGATGAAAAAGGCAAATGCCGCGGTCGCCAGGAAGCCGATCGCTTCCGTCCAGTGCGCCAGGCGGGCGGGTACGATCCGTTTGAGCGCGCCCATGTGAATGTGCTTCCCCTCGTGCGCGCACACGCTGGCGCC
>JAPUKT010000145.1 GCA_027295555.1 Deltaproteobacteria bacterium | reverse complement strand
CCTATGGTTTTCCCTGCATTTTTATGATCGCACGTGCGGAGCTCCACCACAACGGCGTTCATCAGCTCGCCGGACACCTCACCGAGGACAATCACGAGGAGGTCCTTCAGCGTGCAAAGCACAGGAGAGGCCGAGGTTTGCGTAACCATTCTCTTCCGAGCACCTGACTATCGATAGAGCGGCCACAGACAATCGCGTTCAATTGTCGCGGTATGCTTCCCAACTACCGAAGAGAACTTGGCTTTTCGGTGGCTAGCATGTCCCCGTCGGGAATGGGGTCGGCCGTCGACTGCTCGAAGCAGTAGATGCGGGGAGTGTCGGTCGCGCAGGTGAAGGAACCTCCCTGCGTCCAGCCGCCGGCAACGCTGGTCACCTTACCGACGTTCGAGCTCGCAAACGAGCTGTCGTTGGTGGTCAGACCCAGGCAGCCGTTGTTCAAGTGGACCCGCCCCTCGACCGTGGTGTTGGTCCACGTGAAACAGTCATCTGGGGGGTTGGTACCTTCGCAGGCTGGCATTTCGCCGGTTTCGTCGATGTTGATGACGTTGTCGAGGAATCCTTTCCCAGAGGGTGGGGGGTTCATGGTCATTCGAGCCCAGCTGGGCGAGATCAGCGTTCCGTCCAGCAAGCGATAGGGCAGGGTCGACTTCTCGAAGCGCCGGCTCCGCCCATGCCACCGACACCGCCGACGCCACCGGCACCGCCCATGCCACCGGCACCGCCCATGCCGCCGTCCGAGGTGCAACCGGCAACCAAGAAAACACCCGCAAGGCACCAGCCAAACCAGCTCAAGGGTCTGCTTAATAGCATCGCGCTTCCTTCGGCTTCACCCGTGCCCCGACAGCCATGCCGGCCACGAGTAGGGCGGAAGCGACGGTATCATTAGGTCGCCTCTCGCCAAGCGGCTTTCTTGGTCGGCAAACGGAAGAAATATGTGCGGTCCACAATTTGTGCGGAAGCTTACAAGTCTTGGGCCTTGCCGGTCATCGGGACAAATCTCACCGGGGCGACCGAGCGCTCTCGGAAGCCCTTCTTCGTCCGGGTGACGACCTTCAAGCGCTGGAAATAGTCCCCCACCGGGATCACCAAATGTCCACCGACTTTGAGTTGTTGCTTCAAAGGCTCCGGAATCTTTGGGGGAGCGGCGGTGACGACGATTGCATCGAAGGGGGCCTTCGAGGGCCAGCCGGCGTAGCCATCCCCAGTACGGACCTCGACCTTCTTCCCGTAGCCAAGCGCATAGAGGGTCGCTTTGGCCCGTTTGGCGAGTGGCTCGACGATTTCGATCGAAAAGACTCGGGCCCCCATCTCGGCAAGGACGGCGGCCTGGTAGCCGGATCCGGTGCCCACCTCGAGCACGCGATCGCCGGGCTTCACCTCCGCGAGCTCGGTCATCAAAGCCACGATGTATGGCTGGCTGATCGTCTGCCGATGGCCAATGGGAAGCGGTCGGTCGTCGTAGGCGTAGGGGCGCTGCGCTTCGGGCACAAAGAGGTGGCGAGGCACCTTGCGCATGGCGCCTAGGACGCGAGGGTTTCGAATGTCGCGTGCCTCCATTTGGCGACTCACCATGTGGAGTCGCTCTCGCTCGCGGTCGTCGGTGTCGGAGGGCCGGGCGTGTGCGTTCTGACCGCACGCGCCGAAGAGGAGGAACAGCACCCCGAGGACACGCCACATCGTAATCGGAGGTTACCTCAGTTCGATGTCGCTGTCGCTCAGGCCGCCCGAGGTGGTACAACCGCCCCTGACACGATGTCGGCCAAGATTCTCGTCTACGGGTCCTACGGCTACACGGGCGACTTGATCGCGCGCTTTGCCAAAGAAGATGGCGTCGACGTGATCCTTTCCGGGCGCAATCCGCATCGCCTTCGAGAGCAGGCCGAACGATACGGCTTCGATTCGATCCCTGCAGACCTTGCCAACGCACAATTGATTCGCGATGCGCTGCGCGATGTCGATGTCGTCATCCATTGTGCGGGGCCGTTTTCACGCACGTACGAAGCGATGGCCAAGGCGTGCATGGAAACGCAGACGCACTACACGGACATCACCGGTGAAGCCGAAGTGTTCGAGGGGCTTTGGGCGATGGATGACGCCGCGAAGAACGCGGGCGTCATGTTGCTCCCAGGGACGGGGTTCGACGTCGTCCCTTCCGATTGCCTTGCCGCACATCTGAAATCGCGCTGTCCGGACGCCACGCACCTCGAGCTTGCCTTTCGCGGGCGGGGCGGCGGCGTCTCGCATGGTACGGCCATCACGATGGCCGAGAACATCCCTCGCGGCGGAATGGTTCGACAAGACGGTCGGCTCACGCGCGTCGCGACCGCATGGAAGACGCGCGAGATCGACTTCGGGGACGGGAAGCCTGCGCACTGCATGACGATTCCGTGGGGAGACGTGGTGACTGCATATAAGAGCACGGGGATCCCGAACATCATGGTGTACACCCCCGTCCCAGCGAGGGCGACGCGCATCCTTCGGCTCGTTCGGCCAGCGTTGCCGCTCCTCGGCACTCGGCCGGCGCAAGCGATCCTCAAGAAGCGCATCGATGCGGCGCCCGCTGGGCCCGATGACCGCGCGCGCGAAAAGGCGATCAACGAGCTTTGGGGCGAAGCGCGAGGGGCGGATGGGAAGACGGTCGTCTCGCGGCTTCGGACGCCCGAGGGGTATACGCTGACCGCGAAGATGGCCCTGAGCATCGCCTCCAAAATCTGCGCGGGGGAGGTCACGTCCGGGTTTCAGACCCCATCGACGGCGTACGGCAAGGCCTTGATCCTCGAACTGCCGGGCACCGAGCGGATGGACGCGTAAGCCTGTTCAAACCGTTTGGGCGCTGGTTGCTCGGGCGAAAGGCGCCGCTATCCTTCGCCGCCCATGAGCCTGGTGGTACAAAAATACGGAGGCACGAGCGTCGGTTCGCTGGACCGGATCCGCATGGTCGCGGAGCGCGTGGCGGAGACCTACCGCGAGGGCCACCAGGTCATCGTCGTCGTGAGCGCGATGGCCGGGGAGACCGACCGTCTCTTGAGCATGGGGTGGGAGCTTTCCGGCCGGCCGGCAGACCGCGAGATGGATGTGCTCGTCGCGAGCGGCGAACAGGTGAGCGCGGCGCTCTTGGCGATTCAGCTG
>JAPUKT010000144.1 GCA_027295555.1 Deltaproteobacteria bacterium | reverse complement strand
GAATGAACGTTCATTTAGTAACTGGACGCCCATGAATTGGCAAGCATCGAGTTTGGAGGGCGCCTTTTTACTGGTTCGGCGGCTCGATCCGCCCGGCCGGCGGGTCGAGGACGATCGCGTCCATGCGCTCGGGGTAACTCTTCGGCTGGAGCTCGGCCCTCAGATCGCTGAGAAGCTTGTCGAGCGCTGCCTTCCGATCCTTCCGCCACATGCGGCGCCGAATTACCTTGCTCGCGTCTTCGAGGCTCTCGACCCTTGCGGGGCGAATCGCGGTCAGTTGGAGCACACTCCACTTTCCGTCGCCGACGTCGATTGGCTTTTTGGTGATGTCGCCCTTTTCCTCGAGCGCGAAGGCCGCCTTCACCAATGCTGAATCCACTGCAGCGTCGTCCGCGCTGCCCACTGTTCGCCCGGTCGTCGTGAAGTAGAGGAGGTCCCCGCCACGGAGCTTGGTTTCGCTATCGAGGCTTCGCTGTTTGGCGATTGCACCGAAGGTCTTGTTCGTGCCCGATGCGACCTCGGCGATGATCTCCTTGGCCTCTTGTCTGCTGCCAACCAGGATGTGGCTAGCGCGGCGCATCTCAGGCCTTCGGAACTCGTCCGGGTGCTCGTTGTAGTACGTGGAGACCTGCTCGTCGGTGATCGAGCCGGTCTGCTCTGCTTGTTCGATCTCCTTTCGGATGAACAACTGCATGATCGTTCGGCCGAGAAAAGCCGCGACCTCGGGGTCGTTTGCGTAATCGAGGCGTTCCGCGCCTTGCTCGAAAATCTCGGATTTGACACGGTCGTCAGCGAACTCTCGGATGATCTCGGGATCCTCGAACCGCTTTCGCGCGTACGGAGAACGCGCGTTGATGTTGTCTTCGAGCTCCCCCACCGTGATCGCCACGTCGCCGACGGTCGCAAACACACGTGCTCGTCGGGCTTCGTCCTCGGTCGAGGGCACGTCTTCCGCAAGCGCTTGCAGCGAAAACGCACCGATGAACACAACAGAACCCAGTACAATGCGTTGCATGGGGGGCCAGCGTTTCACGGGGCCCCGACCCGGTCAAGGACCATGCTCGGCGAAAAACGCCGCAAGCTCGGACGACAACCGCTGCGGTTCGAACCAGTGGATCATGTGGCCCACGTCGGCGAGTTCGACGAAGCGATGATCTCGGATCCTGCTCATGCGCGCTTGTTCGTCGTCGAGTCGAAGGCCCTGCTCTCCAGCGATGACCAACGTGGGAACCGGGATTGCTTCCAGCAAGCGCGAAAAGAGGTCGGCCTGAAACGGGCGAGGCGAAAACGTCTTGTGAAGCGGGTCGAACGTCCACTGAAGACCCCCTTCGACCGCGGTCGTGCTCTTCGACGCGAGGAAGAGCCCGAGCTCGTCAGGGAGCTCCGGGTTCTGAAATCGCATCCGTCTCAGCGCGGCTGCTTCGTCCTTCATCGGCGCATGGGTTTTTCCGCGCACCTTCGCGACTCCATCTAGCCACGCGCGGAGATGGGCGGCTGGATCCCGGGGTTCCATCTCCGGTGGACCAATGCCCTCGATCAGCGAAAGCGTGCGCAACTTTTCCGGCCGAGCTGCGGCATACATCACGCACGCACTGCCTCCCATCGAATGGCCGACGAGATGGATCCGGTGGCGACTGAGTTGCGGGAGCAGCCCCTCGAGGTCGAGGACGTAATCGGGGAAGTGGTAGTAGCCGCCCGCACCGATCCAGTCGGTTTGGCCGTGGCCTCGCCAATCGAACGATGCAACTCCATGGCCCGCTTGAACGAGCTCACGGGCAACGCCATCGAAGCTCCATGCAATGTCCAGAAAGCCGTGGCAAAGAACGACGTCGACGGGGTGGTCGCCCCAGACGACGACGTGGTGTTGAAGCCCGTTCGCGGTGACCATGTCTTCCCGTGTCGTGACCACTAGTCCGTCTCCTCGAACCTCCGCGGCGAAAGCGCCTCGGCTTCCCTCGACGATGGCTTGTCGGTGACCGCTTCGGCGATGAGCTCGGCGGTGAGGGGGGCAAGGAGGATTCCGTTTCGATAGTGTCCGCTTGCGAGAAGCAACCGGTCGACGTGGGTTTCGCCGACCAAGGGCAGGCCGTCTGGTGTTCCGGGACGAAAACTCGACCAGTGATCCTGGACGGTGGCGTTCGCGAGGGCCGGCGCGATCCGTCGGGCTCTGCCGATGACCTCCGCCATTCCGCCAAAGGTGATCCCGCGTGCGAAGCCCACCCGCTCCTCCGTGGAGCCACAAAGCACCCGGCCGTCGGGGCGTGTTACCACGTAGCCGCCCGCGCCGAACATGATGCGGCGGAAGATTGGGGGCCGAGTCTGCGTCGCGAGCATCTGACCGCGCACGGGATAGATCGTGTCGGCGTCGAGTCGAATCCCGGGGATCAGAGTGGTCCAGCTGCCCGCGGCGACTACCACGCGGTCGGCTTCGAGCAGCTCTCCATCCACCTGAACGCCACGCGCCCGATCGCCATCGACGACGATATGCCGAACCGTCGAGCCTGTGCGGAACACCGCACCTTCGCGTTCCGCGCCGAGGGCCACCGCGGAAAGAAGCTTCTTGGGCTCGACCTGCGCGTCTTCGGCCACGTGTAGGGCCCCGATCACTTCCGGGTTACACGACGGTTCCTCCTGGAGCAGGTCCTCGCGCGTCCACTCCTCGCAACGAACGCCGTTGACCTCGAGCGCGGTGGCTTGAGCCTCGACCTCGACCTGGTCCGCTTCGTCGAACACGAGCTTGATCACGCCGCAACGCCGAAATCCCACGTCGACTCCAAAGAGGTCGTCGAGCTCGTCGGCGAGCTCAGCATGCAGCTCGCGGCTGCGCCGGCCCAACTGACGCGCAAACGCATCTCGAAACGACTCTACCGATGGTCCGAGAATTCCGGCTGCCGCGGACGACGCCTCGGCGCCGGGCACGCTCTTTTCCAAGACCAGTACGCGGACGTCGTTCTTTGCAAGTCGATAGGCGACGCTGCAGCCCATCAGCCCACCACCGACGACGATGACGTCCGGTCGCATCGAGGGAAGCTAGCTCAGCCGAAGATGTCTCGGTAGGTGACTAGGATCATGACGCTCAGGAGGAATACGATTCCAAAGGCATGGACAGCCATCTCGAACCGTTCGTTGGCTCTTCGGCGCGCGATGATTTCGTAACCGAGGAAGATCAAGCGGCCGCCGTCGAGGGCGGGGAATGGCAGGAGATTGAACATGCCGAGCGCGACCGAGATGAACATCAGAATCCAGAGGAAAGCCGGCAAACCAGCTTCTGCGGCTTCGGCGACCATCTTGCCCATCATCACGGGACCGCCGATGCCTTCGGTGCTCCGACGTTTCACCATGTCGGTTAGCCCCTCGAGCTGCATCACCGTCATTTGCCACGGGAACACGATCGATAGCTTGGCTGAATCCCAGACGCCGAGGTCTTGGTAGAGGCGCGTCATCTTCGCGCTCACGCCGATCTGGCCTCTTCCACCGCGATCGGCGGGGGTGATCATCATGGGCGGGAGCCGCTGGCCCGCTCGCTCGACGACATATTCGGTGGGCTCGCCTGCGCGCGGCGCGGTCGCCTCGATCAGCTCGCCGACGTTCTGGATCGGCTGCCCGTTGGCCTCGACGATGATGTCGCCGTCTTTCAACCCGGCCTTCGCCGCGGGCGAGTCAGGAACGACTTGGGCCACCTGCATGGGCTCGGCGGGTTGTCTTGGTGGCAGCGTGTTCGTCACGCCGAGTCCGAAGACGATCAGGGACGCGGTGAGGTAGTTCGCGATCGGCCCGGCGGCGATGGTGGTCGCACGAGCAAACCAACTCTTGTTCGGGTAGAGCTCGGGGTCGTTCGGATCGACATCCTCGTTGGGATTCATCCCAGCGATCTGCACGTAGGCGAGGAACGGGATGGCCGCGACTTGGAAAACCGTTGGGCTCCCCTTCCGCTGGTAGCGAAACAACGTGGGGCCGAAACCGATGCTGTAGCGCAGGACCCGCATGCCGAATGCTCGGGCCGCGAGATAGTGGCCCCCCTCATGAATGATGATCAGCACCGACAGCGCGACGAGTGTAATAAAGACCTTAAAAAGCACGCTATCCACGATCCCCAGCATAATGCTTCGCCGGAACGAGTCGAGGCTCAGGGCCGGCTCTCGGCGCCCACCAGCAAATCTGACGGACCATCATCTTGTCTAGTCTGACTGGATCACTACACTCGATGGCTGTGTTTCCTGCAGAAAAAAAGTAGTTCCCCGTGCGGTTCACTATCGCAGTCCGCGACGGTTTTGCGTACTATCCCGGCCACCTGGCGAACGGGGTAGGTTGTGGTTGTACATCATCGAGAA
>JAPUKT010000143.1 GCA_027295555.1 Deltaproteobacteria bacterium | reverse complement strand
TTTCTGCGCATACGCCCAGGAGGAGCTCTTCGACGAGATCGACGCGATCGACATCCTCGACTGCAACGGCGGCGAGCATGGCCTCCCGTTCGCCACGAATTTCAACCCCGAGATCAACATCCGGGAGATCACACAACGCGGGAAATACTGGGAAAACGGCGAATGGATCGAGGTCGACCCCATGTCCCAGTCGCGCGTGTTCGACTTCCCCGGGGTCGGAGAGCGCAAGGCGTATCTGCTCCACCACGAAGAGCTCGAGTCGCTCGTGAAGCACATCAAAGGCCTCAAGCGGATCCGATTCTGGATGACGTTCGGCGATGAATACATCACTCACCTCCGGGTCCTCCAGAACGTGGGGATGACGTCGATCGAACCGGTAACGTTCGAGGGCCGTGAGATCGTCCCGATCCAATTCTTGAAGGCGCTACTGCCCGACCCGTCGACGCTCGGCGAAAACTACACGGGCAAGACCAGCATCGGCTGCCTGATCGAAGGTCGCAAGAGCGGCGAGCCACGGAAGGTGTTCATCTACAACGTGTGTGACCATGAAGAGTCGTGGAAGGAAGTGCGCGCGCAGGCGGTGTCGTACACCACAGGTGTGCCGACCATGGTTGGAGCCAAGATGATGCTCACGGGCGCGTGGCGCGGAAAGGGCGTGTTCAACGTCGAGCAGCTCGATCCGCGTCCGTTCCTCTCCGAGCTGGCGGTGCGCGGGTTACCTTGGCACGTGAAGGAGATGTAGTGCTTGCTTGCGACGAGCTCGATCCGCGTCGAGTGGAAACGCCCGCGTTCGTGATCGACGTTGCGGCGCTCGAAAAGAACCTCGAGCTGCTCGCCCGCGTGCAAGAGGCGGCAGGGTGCGGAATTTTGCTTGCGCTCAAGGGCTTCGCGGTGTGGTCGACGTTCTCGATCGTGGGGAAATACCTCGTGGGGATTTCCGCGAGCGGCGCGGACGAAGCGCGTTTGGGCCGCGAAGAGCTGGGAAAACAGGTGCACACCTATTGTCCTGCGTTCGATGAAGTCTCCCTTCGTGAAGTGATTCGAGACTCCGATCACGTCATTTTCAACTCACCCTCGCAGCTGGAGCGCTTCCGCCACGTCATCGAAGAAGATGAATCCGGAACGAGCTTCGGCTTGCGCATCAACCCCGAACATTCCGAAGTGGATGTGGCTCTTTACGACCCATGCGCCCCCGGATCTCGCCTCGGAACGACCAAAGGCGAGTTGCTAAAGGCCGACCTCTCCGGCATCGATGGACTGCACTTTCATACCCTGTGCGAGCTCGGCGCTGATGCCTTGCAACGCACACTCGCCGTCATCGACGATGAGCTCTCCCCGTGGCTCGAGAGTATGAGCTGGGTGAACTTCGGTGGTGGGCACCACATCACCAAACTCGACTACGACGTTGGGCTGTTGGTCGACCTCGTGAAAGCGTTCAAGAAGCGCCACGACCTCGAGGTCTTTCTCGAGCCAGGAGAAGCGATCGTCTTGAATACCGGCATATTGGTGGCGTCGGTGCTCGACATCGTTCGCAACGACGGGTCGATCGCAATCCTCGATACGTCAATGACGGCGCACATGCCGGACGTGCTCGAGATGCCGTATCGTCCGCAGGTTCGGGGCGCCGGCGCCCCGGATGAGCTAGCGCATACATACCGCCTCGGTGGCCTGACCTGCCTGGCCGGGGACGTCATTGGCGAGTACTCCTTTGAATCGCCACTCGAAGTCGGTGACCGATTGATCTTCGAAGACATGGCGCACTACACGATGGTAAAGACCACCACCTTCAACGGGGTGAGGCTTCCGTCGATCGCGTTGTTCGATCCACGAGACAACTCCTATCGCGTGCAGCGCCGTTTCGGCTACGAGGACTATCGAAACCGACTATCTTGAGGCTTGAATGGAGCTCATTCGTAGCAATCGGACCGAAGACCTCACGGATGCCCTCGCCTCCTTGGTCCGAGCCGAGCCGCTGGGTCCGTTCGGTTCCGAAGCGATCGTCGTCCAGAGCAGGGGCATGGAGCGCTGGCTCACCCTGGCGCTAGCAAACCGATTGGGGATCTGGAGCAACCCATCGTTTCCGTTTCCCCGGTCTACGATCGAACAGATCCTCGATGATCTGGCCCTTGGCTCTTCCGAACAATCGAAGGCGTACGACCCGGCGCGGTTGAAATGGACGATCGCGGAGCTCCTGCACGAAGAGACTCCGTCAGCCCTCCACACGTATCTCGGGGAAGCGCCCGACCCCGATCGCGTGCTCCGCCTGTCGACGAGTCTCTCGTCGGTGTTCGATGAATACGTCGTCTACCGTCCCGGGCTTCTCCGCACCTGGGTCGCCGGTGCCGATTCCCAGTGGCAAGCCGAGCTTTGGCGGCGAATCGCTAGTCGGCTCGGCCCACACGACCTCGCATCTCGAATCGATCGTGCACTCGCAACCCTGCGAAGCGGCAACAAGGCGCACGAGCTTCGGTTCAAGCGCCTGCACCTCTTCTCTCTCGAGACCTTGCCTCCACTTTTTCTCGGGTTGTTCGAAGCGCTGTCGCACTCGATTCCGACGCACCTCTACCTGTTGACACCGACTACCGAGTACGTCTCGAACGTCGACCAAGCCCGCCAACTCTCGCTGGCGATCGACCCTTCGCCCACAGACGGGCACCCGCTGTTGATGTCCCTGGGACGTCTGGCCCGCGACTTCCAGGAATTGTTGCTCGAGGTGGGCTCGAACATCCAGCGCGACGAAGACCGGTTCAAGGTACCGAGCCGTGCAACCCTACTCGGCTCCCTCCAAGCGGACATTCTCGAGTTTCGGAGCCCTCCCGAAGGTCGAGAAAAGACTTCCATCGCTGCGTCCGACCAGTCGATCTCGGTCCATGCGTGTACGAGCCCAATGCGCGAGGTTCTCGTCCTGCATGACATCGTCCGTGGGGCCCTCGAAGAAGACCCCTCGCTTCAACCCGAAGACATCGTCGTCATGGCTCCAGACCTGGCGGGATACGCTCCAGCGTTCCGTGCGGTGTTCGGGCAAACCGACGTCACGCGCATCCCTTACGAGGTGCACGATCGGAGAGCTCGTGACGACTCCGGTTTCTACGATGACTTCCTAGCAGTGCTCGAGGTGCTCGAATCGCGCTTCTCGGTCCTCGACGTCGTGAGGCTGATGGATGCACAGTCGTGGCGACAAGAGTTTCGCTTCTCACCCGCCGAGCGCGCTCGGCTCACCGACTTGCTTCAAGCCGCTGGGATCCGTTGGGGTATCGACGCCAAGCATCGCGAGGAGCTCGGCTTCCCCGCGGAGGCGCTCCATACCTGGCGTGCCGGTTTCGGGCGTCTTTTCCTGGGGTTCGCGTTGATGCCGGGCACGAACGAAGTCTCCAACGGTCTCCTCCCGCGCGGAGAGTTGAGCCTCGGAGATGCCGAGCTGGTGGCAAGGTTGTCGGGGCTTTGCGCGGTGCTGTTCGACTTCCACGAGCGCATGGGAAAGGCTGCGCACGTATCCACTTGGGCAAGTCTTCTCGGTCAGTTGTCGAGCGCCCTCTTCGCCGAAGAAGACGATGAGAGCGGCGCGGTGCGGGTGCTTCGCTCTTCGCTCGAAGGCCTCCGCGAGCTCGCCGAAGCCAGTGGGTATAGCGGTTCCATTCCGCTTCGAACCGTTCGCCGCGAGCTCGCGGCAGTCGTCCTCCGAGGGACTCCAGCTGCGGGTTTTCTGCGACGCGGGGTGACCTTGAGCGAGCTGGTCCCCCTCCGCTCGATTCCCTTCCGGATGGTCTGTCTGATCGGCATGAGCGAAGAGTCGTTCCCCCGTACAGACGACAGACCGAGCTTCGACCTCACTCGAGCGCAACCCCTGCTGGGAGATCGCAACAAGCGACATGACGACCGGCACTCGTTTCTCCAGGCGATCCTTTGTGCGCGGGACCGACTCGCCATCACATACAGCGCCGCCGTGACGAGTGCCCGAAGCGTCGCAACGCCCTCTTCCGTAGTGTGCAGCCTCATGGAGACGCTGGACCAGTACTACCGCCGTGACGGATCGGAATCAGTCCTCGTTCCCGTCGACCACCCCCTGCATGCCTTCGACCAAGCCTACTTCGCGGAAGGGAGCGCCCTTTCGAGCTTCTCCGAGCGTCACCTTCGGGTCGCTCAGGTCATGGCCCAACCCGCAATCGAGCCAGAGCCTGTCGAGCTGCGAGCGGAGCCGGACACCGGCGAAAGCCTCCTTTCGATTCGTGAGCTCGCACAATGGATCTGGCACCCGACGCGCGAGTTCATCCAGAAGCGACTACGGACGCGATTCGACGACTCGACTCTATACGAGCCAACGAGGGCGCTGACCGAGCTCGACAATCTCGATGCCTTTCGCGTGGGGAACGAGGCTCTCGAGGGCTGGCTCCAGGGTGAAGACCTCCGAGTGTTTCTGCGGGCCGCACCCGAGTTTCCCGATGGCAGCCCGGGTGAGATGGACCAAGAGGTGCTTGCCCGTGAGATCGAGGTGCTCCTCGCACGACGTGAAGCGAGCGGGAAGCGCGG
>JAPUKT010000142.1 GCA_027295555.1 Deltaproteobacteria bacterium | reverse complement strand
TAATCGAGGCGGAGGTTCGGTTCAAACCGGTCATTCGCACCACTCGGAAGCGTGAATTGCCGGATGACATTCTCGAGCCCGCCGAAAAACGCACCCAGATTCGGCTTGAACTGGGGCTAGCCGGGGGCAAATTGAGATTGGATTTTTGACCAGTCATTTCAAAAGGTTATGGTGCAGGCCCATTCGGCTGAACACTTCGCTTGACAGCGAGGCTTTCACGCTTATCCTTCGCTCCCTTTGCCGCGCGCGGAAGCGACCGGCCGGCCAAGAAATGCATGCTTTTTCGGGTAGTTATGCCAACGATCAATCAACTCGTCCGTAAGGGACGAAAACGGATCAAATCGAAAACGGACTCGCCGGCTCTCCAGCGGTGCCCACAAAAGCGAGGTGTGTGCGTTCGCGTGTACACCACCACTCCCAAGAAGCCGAACTCCGCGCTTCGCAAAGTCGCTCGTGTTCGTTTGTCGAACGGCATCGAAGCGACGACGTACATCCCGGGCGAGGGACACAATCTTCAGGAGCACTCAGTGGTGCTCATTCGCGGCGGCCGTGTGAAGGATCTGCCCGGCGTCCGTTACCACGTCGTTCGCGGCACGCTCGACGCTACCGGCGCGGCGGGCCCGTCCAACACCAACAAAGCCAACCGAGTCAACAAGCGATCCAAGTACGGCGTGAAGCGCCCCAAAAGCTAACTAGAGTTAACATCATGAGTCGCCGAGCTGGAGCACCGAAGAGAGAGATCATCCCTGACGCGAAGTACGGCGACCGGTTGGTGGCCAAGTTCGTCAATTCGTTGATGCTCGCCGGTAAGCGCTCGACCGCCGAAAAGTGCCTCTACGGCGCGTTCGACATCATCGAGGAGCGCTACAAGGAAGAGCCCCTCGAGGTCTTCAAGAAGTCGCTCGATTCGGTGAAGCCTCGCGTCGAGGTGAAGAGCCGCCGTGTTGGTGGTGCAACCTATCAGGTTCCGGTCGAGGTTCGGTCGGACCGTCGAAACGCGCTGGCGATGCGCTGGCTCGTTCAGTACGCCCGTGCCCGTGGTGAGAAGTCGATGCAGGAGCGTCTCGCGGCGGAGTTCATGGAGGCCTCGCAGGGCCGAGGGAATGCGGTCAAAAAGCGCGAGGATACGCACAAGATGGCGGACGCGAACAAAGCGTTTGCCCACTATCGGTGGTAGGGATTTTTCAACGTCTGGGAAGGTCTACGGAAACCACTCGGACAAGGAGCAGCAGCTGAACTCATGACATCGAGCACATAGAGAGAGTCACCGGGAAGACCGCAACAGACGTTGCAACCGATGTGCCTCTCGAAACCCTCTCTGAGATGACGAAGCCCGAGGGCGGCTTCTGGGTCGGAGGGGGTTTTGTGCATGAAGAGACCGAGTCGAGCTCAAAGAATCCAATGACTAGGAAGTACGCACTCGATAAGACCCGCAACATCGGCATCATGGCCCACATCGATGCAGGCAAGACGACGACGACCGAGCGCATCCTCTACTACACCGGGGTCAACTACAAGATCGGCGAGGTGCACGACGGCACCGCGACCATGGACTACATGGAGCAGGAGCAAGAGCGTGGAATCACGATCACTTCGGCTGCTACGACGTGTTTCTGGCGTCCCGAGGCGGGCCCCTACGGTGGGAGTCAGTACCGCATCAACATCATCGACACGCCGGGCCACGTCGACTTCACCATCGAGGTCGAGCGCTCCCTTCGCGTGCTCGATGGCGCTGTTGCGGTGTTTGACGGCAAAGAGGGGGTCGAGCCGCAGTCCGAGACGGTGTGGCGCCAGGCCGACCGATACAGCGTCCCGCGGATCTGTTTCATCAACAAGATGGACAAAGCCGGTGCCGACTTTCCGAGCGCCTTCCAGTCGATCAAAGACCGACTCGGCGCCCCCGCGGTAGCGGTGCAGCTGCCACTGGGACAAGAGAGCGAGCTCGAGGGCGTCATCGATTTGGTCCGCATGAAGGCCAACCGATTCAAGGACGACACCCTCGGCGCGGAATGGGAAGTCGACGACATCCCCGAGGAGTTCAGGGCGCAGGCCAAGGAGGTGCGCGCCTCACTCATCGAGGCCGTGGCCGAAGTCGACGACGCGCTGATGGAGCGTTACCTCGAAGGCGATACCGACTTCACGGAGGACGAGATCGTCAAGGCGCTTCGCAAGGGCTGCATCGAGCAGACCATCGTCCCGGTGCTCGCCGGCTCCGCATTCAAGAACAAGGGTGTCCAGCAGCTGATGGACGCGATCGTGAACTTCCTGCCTTCGCCGCTCGATGTCCCCCCGATTCAGGGCGTCGATCCGGATGACCCGGAAAAGAAGTTGGAGCGGCCGGCATCGGACGACGAGCCGTTCAGCGCACTTGCTTTCAAGATCATCAACGATCCTTTCGTGGGTCAACTCACCTTCTTCCGCGTCTATTCGGGCGTGCTCGAAGCGGGCACGGGCGTGCTCAACTCGACCAGGGGCAAGAAGGAGCGCATCGGCCGCATCCTTCAGATGCACGCCGACAACCGCGAGGAGCTCAAGGAGATTCACGCGGGCAACATCGCTGCGGCAGTCGGGCTCAAGGCGACCACCACGGGCGACACCCTGTGCGACGTAAGAGCTCCGATCATCCTCGAACGGATCGAGTTCCCAGACCCGGTCATCTCTGTCGCTATCGAGCCGAGGACCAAGACCGACCAGGACAAGCTCGGCGTGGGCCTCACGAAGCTCGCGGCCGAGGACCCGAGCTTCCGCGCACACACCGATGAAGAGTCAGGTCAGACGATCATCAGCGGCATGGGCGAGCTCCACCTCGAGATCATCGTTGACCGCTTGAAGCGAGAGTTCAAGGTCGCTTCCAACGTGGGCGCGCCGCAGGTCGCGTACCGTGAGACGATCACCAAGGAGGTCGAGTCCGAGGGCCGCTACGTCAAGCAGACCGGTGGTCGCGGGATGTACGGCCACGTCTGGGTGAAGCTCGAGCCGCTCGAGCCCGGCAGTGGCTTCGAGTTCGAGAACAAGATCGTTGGCGGTGCCGTTCCGAGGGAATACATCCCGGCGGCGTCAAAGGGCATCAGGGATGCGATGACCCGCGGCGTCATGGCCGGCTATCCGGTGATCGACCTCAAGGCGACGCTCTACGACGGTTCGTACCACGATGTCGACTCGAGCCAGGCTGCCTTCGAGGTCGCAGGCTCGCTTGCCTTCCAGGAAGGCGCGAAGCGCGCAGGCATTCAATTGCTCGAGCCCGTGATGGACGTCGAGGTTCGCGTGTCCGAGGACTACATGGGCGAAGTGATCGGTGATTTGAACTCACGTCGCGGCAACGTCAGCGGTATGGATACGGTGGGCGGCCTTCAGGTGATTCGCGCGGAGGTTCCACTAGCAAACATGTTTGGATACGTGAACGACTTGCGTTCTAAAACTCAGGGGCGTGCGGTCTACACGATGCAGTTCAAGGAGTATCAGGCGGTGCCGGGAAGCATCGCTGATGAAATTGTCGCCAAGGCGAAGGGCGGCTGAGGAGCTAACGATGGCTAAAGAAAAGTTTGTCCGGGACAAACCACACATCAACGTAGGCACGATCGGTCACATCGACCACGGCAAGACGACGCTGACGGCGGCGATCACCAAAGTCATGGCGGATAAGCACGGGGGCGATGTGCGCACCTATGAGGAAATCGCCAAAGGCGGGGCCAGGCGCGACGAAACCAAGATTTTGACGATCGCGACGAGCCACGTCGAATACCAGACCGGGAATCGTCACTACGCGCACGTCGATTGCCCGGGCCACGCCGACTACATCAAGAACATGATCACGGGCGCGGCGCAGATGGATGGCGCGATTTTGGTGGTGAGCGGTGTGGACGGCCCGATGCCGCAGACCAAGGAGCACGTGCTTTTGGCGCGCCAGGTCGGGGTTCCGTCGATGGTCGTGTTCATGAACAAGTGCGATTCGGTCGACGACCCGGACCTTTTGGAGCTGGTCGAGATGGAGGTCCGTGAGTTGCTCAGCAAGTACGACTACGACGGGGACAACATCCCGGTCGTGAAGGGCTCGGCGCTCGGGGCGCTCAATGGCGAAGAGCAGTGGGTGAGCTCGATAGTCGAGCTGATGGACGCGGTCGATTCCTCCATCCCCGAGCCGAAGCGTGACATCGACAAGCCGTTCCTGATGGCGGTCGAGGACGTGTTCTCGATCAAGGGCCGGGGCACGGTGGTGACGGGTCGAATCGAGCGAGGGATCATCAAGGTGGGAGACGAGGTCGAGATTCTCGGGGTCCGGGAGCCGCAAAAGACGACGGTGACGGGGGTCGAGATGTTCCGTAAGCTCCTGGACCAGGGTCAGGCGGGCGACAACGTAGGGTGCCTACTTCGCGGCATCGACAAGGACCAGGTGGAGCGTGGGCAGGTGCTCGCGGCGCCGGGGTCGGTAAATACGCACACGCAGTTCGAGTGCGAGGTGTACGTCCTGACGAAGGAAGAGGGCGGCCGACACAAGCCGTTCTTCTCGAACTACACGCCGCAGTTCTACATCCGGACGCTGGATGTGACGGGCAAGATCGAGCTTCCCGAAGACGTGAAGATGGTGATGCCTGGCGACAACGTGAAGATGAAGGTGGATCTCATCACCCCGGCTGCGATGGAAGAGAAGCAGCGCTTCGCGATTCGTGAAGGCGGCCGCACCATCGGTGCCGGCGTCATCTCCAAGATCATCGAGTAGAACCATGGCAACGAACAAGATTCGGATTCGACTCAAGGCTTACGATCATCGGTTGCTCGACCAATCGGCGACAGAAATTGTAGACACGGCGAAGCGCACTGGTGCGCGCGTCGCGGGTCCGATTCCGCTGCCTACAAGCATCAACAAGTACACCGTGCTGCGTGGGCCTCACGTCGACAAGAAGGCGCGTGAACAGTTCGAGATCCGGACTCACAAGCGGCTCTTGGACATTCTGGATCCCACTCAGCAGACCCTCGACGCGCTCATGAAGCTCGATCTTTCGGCAGGCGTCGATGTGGAGATCAAGTCGTAAGGCGGTAGGTTCATGCCCAAGGTAAAGGTCTACAACTTGAGCAAGAAGGGCGTTGGAGAGATCGAACTCTCCGACAACGTCTTCGATGCCAAGGTCAATGAGAGCCTCTTCTACGATGTGCTCAAAGCCCAGCTTGCGAGTCATCGCAAGGGCGCCGCTTCGGCTCAGACACGGGCTGAGGTCTCGGCAACAGGCCGGAAGATGTACAAGCAGAAGGGCACCGGCAATGCGCGTCACGGATCGCGCCGAGCGCCAACGTTCGTCGGTGGCGGTACGGTCCACGGTCCGAGGCCGCGCGATTTCGGGTACCGGCCGCCCCGGAAGATGCGACTCGGCGCACTCAAGGGTGCGTTGAGCCTGAAGCTTCGCGAGGGCCGGCTCCTGGTCGTCAAAGATTTCGAGCTCAAAGAAGTCAAGACCAAAAAGCTCGCCGAGGTGCTCGAGAGGCTTCAGGTCGACGACGGTGCGCTCATCGTCGATGGCAAGGAGAACGAGAAGCTGCGCCTCAGCGCGCGAAACCTGCAGAACCATTCGGTTCTGCCGCCCGAGGGCGTGAATCTCTACGATCTGCTCCGTCACGAGCATCTGGTGCTCACGCAGACGGCGGTCGAAGCCCTGGAAGCGAGGTGTCAGTGATGCACGTTGAAGACGTAATCAAGCGACCCCTCTACCTCACCGAGAAGGGCGCCAAGCTCCGCGAGGAGCAGAACAAGTACACATTCGAGGTCGACCTCCACGCGAACAAACTGCAAATCAAGGACGCCATCGAGATCTTGTTCAAGGTTACCGTCCATGACGTTCACACGCTGGTCATGCGGGGCCACATGCGCCGCATGGGCCGTGGCTTCGCCAAAACTCACAACTGGAAAAAAGCCATCGTCACGCTCCCAGAGGGCGAGACGATCGACTTCTTCGAGGGAGCCTGACCATGGCGATCCGTAAGTTCAAACCGACCTCGCCGTCGCGACGCTTCTACGAAGCGCCCGACTTCGACATGATCACGCGAGGCAACAAGCCCGAGAAGAAGCTACTCGACTCGAAGAAGCAGAACGCGGGCCGTAACAACCAGGGGCGTATTACCTCGCGCTTCCGGGGGGGCGGCCACAAGCAGCGATATCGCAAGATCGACTTCAAGCGGAACAAGGTCGGCGTGCCCGGCACCGTGAAGTCGATCGAGTACGATCCGAACCGCTCGGCGCGCATCGCGCTGATCTGGTACGTGGATGGCGAAAAGGCCTACATCCTCGCTCCCGATGGGCTCGAGGTTGGCCAGCAGGTGCTCTCATCGCGCTACGCCGACGTGAAGCCCGGCAATGCAATGCTGCTTCGTCACATGCCGCTCGGCACGATGATCCACACTATCGAGCTCAAGATCGGCAAGGGCGCGCAACTAGTCCGCTCTGCCGGTACCGCCGCCCAGTTGATGGCGAA
>JAPUKT010000141.1 GCA_027295555.1 Deltaproteobacteria bacterium | reverse complement strand
CGCAGCTCCCATGTCTTGCACGCCGGCCAGGCAGTCGGTTGCGAAAATCTCCAGGCAGGCCTCGAGAAGGAGCTTCTCCATGAAGGGATCGCCCACTTGCACCGTGGGAAGCTTGCTATCGGTTTCTACGCCGAACTCGGCGCTTGCCATCGTGGCGCCGTGAATGCCGTCACGTCCGGTTTTCGCCCCGACGTAGATGATCGGATTGCCGATGCCATCTGCGCGGCCGAAGAAGAGCTCGTCTGTCTTGGCGACCCCGACCGTAAAGGCATTGACCAGAATGTTCCCATCGTAGCTGGCATCGAACTGCACTTCGCCGCCTACGGTGGGCACGCCGATGCAGTTGCCGTAGCCGCCAATCCCCGCGACGACGCCCTTGAGCAGGTGCGGCGTCTTCGGATGGTCGGGTCGGCCGAATCGCAGCGAGTTGAGGGACGCCACCGGGCGGGCGCCCATGGTGAACACGTCGCGAAGAATGCCGCCTACACCCGTTGCGGCGCCCTGGTAGGGCTCGATATACGAAGGGTGGTTGTGGGATTCCATCTTGAAGACCGCGCAGAAGCCGTCGCCGATATCGACGGCGCCGGCGTTCTCACCCGGACCCTGCACGACTCGAGGGCCTTCGGTAGACAGGCGTGACAGATGGACTCGAGATGACTTGTAGGAGCAATGCTCGGACCACATCACGCTGATTACCCCGAGCTCGGCGTAGCTCGGCTTTCGCGAAAGCGTGCTGAGAACGCGGTCCCATTCGTGCTCAGCCAGCCCGAGCTCACGAGCGAGCTCGGGTGAGGCGTCCGGTTCTCCCGGGAAGTTTCTCGGCGTCTTCATTCGAACCCCAGGTGGCGCCGGAGTGATTGAAAGAGGCGCAGCCCGTCGTCATTTCCGAGGATGGCTTCGCTGGCCCGTTCGGGGTGCGGCATCATGCCGAGCACGTTCTTCTCGTGGTTGTAGACGCCCGCGATGTCGTCGACCGCACCGTTCGGATTGGCCGCGCCCCCGCCGGGCGCATCGCCGTGGCGCGTGCAGTAGCGAAAAGCGATCTGATCGTTGGCGTTGAGCTCCTGCAGCGTCTCCTGGCTGCATTGATACCGCCCGTCTGCGTGGGCGATCGGAAGTCGCAGCACCTGCCCCTTGCCCATATCGGTGAAGGGTCCGTCGTTTTCGACGCGCACGAAGATGTCTCGGCACTCGAACCGCAGATGCGCGTTGCGGGTGAGGGCGCCTGGCAGGAGTCCCATCTCGGTGAGGACTTGAAAGCCGTTGCAGATCCCGAGGACCGGGCCGCCGCGGTCGGCAAACTCTCGAATCGCGCCGTCGATCGGGCTAAAGCCCGCAATCGCTCCGGCCCGGAGGTAGTCCCCGTACGAGAAACCGCCTGGAATCACCACGGCGTCGGCGTCCCCAAGCGAGGTCTCTTTGTGGAAGGCGTACCAAGCGTCAGCCCCGAGGACATCCCTCACGGCGTGAAGGGCATCCCAATCCGCGTTTGAACCTGGAAATTGTACAACAGCGACTCTCATCGGGGGCGACTTGGGCTTTTAGGCGCGCGGAGCATACGGACGGACCGCGCCCGAGGCAACGCGGAAGGGGCTCTATTGAACCACCTCGAAATAGCCGTGCGCGATCTTCGGCTCGAGCCCCCCGACGGGGATCAACCGAAACACGATCGTGCCTCGACAGCTGGCGGCGTCGACCAGCCCGTATGCACGGCTGTCCTGTCCCATGTAGCCCCGATAGTCGCCCAGTAGGTAGACCTTACCCGGCTCGACGGTGGTTTTGTGGACCAAGTGCTTACGGTTCTGGTCGAAGAAGATGCGGTGCTCATCGCTGCCGCTGACCTCGTTCCCCCACACGACCGAGTGCTTCAGGTCGTTGTCCTCGTTGTAGAACTCGGTGATGCCGCGCTCTTCGAATTGGAGCGGCTGACCGTCGATCCGAAGCACATCGCCGAACGACCCGATGACGCTGCCCTCGGTGGCCGCGACACGGCCGACCACCCATCCTTCTTCGGTCGGGTGCTTGCAGACGGCAATCGAGTTTCGCACTGGCTTGCCTCGCTTGTTGATCAGGATCCGTTCGCCGCGCACGAGAGTGGGGGCCATGCCGTTGTGTCCGACCGAGGCCACGTCGAACAGGAGCACCTTGAGAAGGAGCAGCACGACGATGACCGCCGCGCCGATCCACGACAGACACCCAAGGCTGCTTCGAACCCACCCCACGAGGTCGGCTATTCAACGTTTGCGTGGTCTTTGTCAAGCTTGCTGAGGAAGAGGTCCACGACGATTCTCGGCTCTTTCGCATCGTAGACCGCACGCCGAACCGCGATTCCGTGGGCGCCGGCCTCGAGCAGCGGCTCCACATCGTCCATCCCGATGCCACCGAGCGCGAACACCGGGATCTGGAGCCCCGCGATCGCATGCCGAAAGCCTTCCACTCCGATTGGCGGATTCTTGCCGGGGACTTCGAACACGGGGCTCAGGAACGCGTACGTTGCGCCGGCTTCTTGCGCCGCGACAAGACCGGCGCGATCGTGGCGTGATACGCCAATCATCTCGAGCCTCGGCCATCGGCGGCGGATCTGCGCGATCGGCAGTCCGGTTTCCGGAAGGTGGACTCCATCGGCGCCGATGATGTGAGCTACATCGGCGCGCTGATTGACCTGCAAGGGGCTCCCGGCGGCCGCTGTCATAGCGCGTAGCTCGCGCCCCCAGTCGACCAGAGTTCGGTCGGGGGCGTGTTTCGCGCGGAGCTGAACCCCGATGTGGCCACCCTGCGCGCCGTCGAGCGCCTGTCGCACCGCAGCGATCGGCCCGTCCCGGTGATCTGGGCTTGTGATGATCCAGATCCGTGGAAGCCCCCCTGGCATCACTGGCCTTGGTTACGATCGGCCGTTTTGGTCGGAGCCGATCACGCCCTCGATGGGGCTCGACGCAGTTGCGTAGAGCTTCCGCTGAATGCGACCCGCCAGGAACGCATCGCGCCCTGCCTGCACGGCGAGCTTCATCGCGCGCGCCATTCGTACCGGGTCCTTTGCGCCGGCGATGGCAGTGTTCATCAAGACCCCGTCGATCCCGATCTCCATCGCGACCGCCGCGTCGGAGGCGGTGCCCACGCCCGCATCGACGATCACCGGGACGCCGGCGTGTTTCACGATGATCTCGATGTTGAATGGATTGCGGACGCCAAGGCCGCTTCCAATGGGTGCCGCGAGCGGCATGACCGCGGCGCATCCAAGGTCTTCGAGGCGCCTGGCCGCGACCGGGTCATCGTTGAAGTACGGCAACACCGTGAATCCATCGTCGACCAACGTCTTGGCGGCCTCCAGTGTCGCTGGCACATCCGGGAAGAGAGTCTTCTCGTCGCCGATGACCTCGAGCTTCACCAGCGGGGTATCGAGGAGCTCGCGGGCCAAGCGCGCCGTCCGAACCGCATCCTCGGCGGTGTAGCATCCGGCCGTGTTGGGGAGCAGGGTGTAGCCGCCCTCACGAAGCACGGACATGATCGATTCGCTTCCGGTCGCCTTCAAATCGACGCGGCGCACAGCCACTGTCACCACCTCGCACCCCGAGGCTTCGAGCGCTCCCCTCGCCGTGTCGACGTCGGGGTATTTGCCCGTCCCCGTGAACAGCCTCGACCGGAACTCGAACTGGCCGATCTTGAGAATATCTTCGGACACTCAACCGCCTCCTGCGAAATGGACCACCTCGACGAGATCGCCCTCGGCGAGCTGGGTGCCGGCATGCTGTGCTCGCGGAACGACCTCTTCATTGCGCTCGACGGCGACCAACGCACCCGCGAGCCCGAGCGAGGCCAGCAACGCCTCGACGGTCATGTTCGCCTCTACCTGTCGTTCCTCACCGTTGACGACGAGACGCATTGACAGAGAGTAGGGCGGCCCCCGAGGTGCCGCAAGCAGGTGGGATCAATGGGCGTGGCCGACGCTCGGTGATAGGCTCTTCGCCGTGAAGAAGATCTTGCAGGGCGACAATCTTTCCGTTCTGCGGACGCTCCCCCGCGCGTTCGCCCGGCTCGCCTACATCGATCCCCCGTTCAACACGGGTCGCACACAAGCCCGCGAGCGCATGCATGTGAAGTCCGCCGCCGACGGAGAGCGCGTCGGCTTCGGCGGCCGGCGATACGCAGTGGAGCGTCTCGAGAGTCCCACGTACGAAGACGATTTCGACGATTACATTTCATTTCTGATGGCTCGTATCGAGGAGGCGCTGCCTTGCCTGACCGCGGACGGCTCGCTTTTCGTGCACCTCGACTACCGCGAAGTGCACCACGCCAAGGTTGCGCTCGATCGACTGCTTGGCCGCGATCGGTTCCGAAACGAGATCATTTGGGCCTACGATTTCGGAGGGCGCCCGAAGCGCTGGTGGCCCGCCAAGCACGACAGCATCCTTTGGTACGTTCTCGACCCGAAGCGCTACGTCTTCCAATTCGACGAAATGGATCGCATTCCGTACATGGCACCCGGCCTCGTCGGAAAAGAAAAGGCAGCCCGCGGCAAGACACCGACCGACGTGTGGTGGCACACGATCGTCCCCACGGGAGGCAAGGAGAAGACGGGCTACCCGACCCAGAAGCCCCTCGGCGTGCTCGAGCGGATCATCAAAGTGCACACCGAGCCGGGCGACATCGTCCTCGACTTCTTTGCGGGGAGCGGGACGACGGGTGAAGCAGCCGCGCGTCACGATCGTGGCTTCGTCCTCATAGACGACAACCCCGAAGCAATCGCGGTCATGTCCAAGCGGCTCGCGGCTTGGGATCCCGAGGTCGTCGAGACGACCGAGCGCACTAACCTCGTGTGGGATCCAAAAACGTAATGTACGAGAGAAAAGATCCGCACACTACCGTGGAATGAATTCCACTTCGAACACTGTGGGCCAGAGCTTTCCCGTCAACAAGAACGTCTTCGTGTCCGGTTTGTAGGCGATTCCGTTGAGCACACCAGCGCGATTCGCCTCTTCACGCGAGAGCAAACCCCTCGCGTCGATC
>JAPUKT010000140.1 GCA_027295555.1 Deltaproteobacteria bacterium | reverse complement strand
CCCACGGGCATTCGCCTACCCCCGTGGCGCTGACGCTGACGCTGGCGCTGACGCTGGCGCTGACGCTGACGCTGGCGCTGACGCTGACGCTGGCGCTGACGCTGACGCTGGCGCTGACGCTGCAAAAAGGGGCCCAAAAGGGGTCCCTTTTTCGCGTCTCAACCCCGAACGAAACCCACCCAATCTGGTATGCTCGTCCGTCTCCATGGCTGTCAGCAGTACCTACGAAGCAGAGGTGGTCGTCATTGGTGGGGGGCTCGCCGGAATGGTCGCCGCGCTCGAGCTCCTCGATGCCGGGAAGAGCGTCGTCCTGCTGGACCGCGCATCCCGGGACCGCTTTGGCGGTTTGGCAAGGTCGTCCTTCGGCGGAATCTTCTTCGTCGACTCTCCGGAGCAGCGGAAGAGCGGCATCAAAGACTCGGTCGACCTCGCGATGCGCGATTGGGTACGGTACGGGGAGCTCGACCCCGACGATGTCTGGCCATACCGGTGGGCGGAAGCGTATGTCAATCGCTGCACCGAAGAGGTGCGCGGGTGGCTCGCGCAACGAGACGTCAGCCTCTTTCGGGCGGTCAACTGGACGGAGCGAGGTTACTTCGTGCCCGGGAACTCCGTACCCCGCTTTCACATCGTTTGGGGCACTGGCGAAGCAGTCGTGCTCCCGCTCATTCCGCGGCTCGAGGAGCATGAGAAAGCGGGTCGGCTACAGCTTCACTTCGACCACAGTGTGGAGAGCCTGACGCAAGAAGGCGGTACGGTCGTCGGATGCCAGGGCACGAACGGCGCCGGCGCATTCGAGGCACGCGGCGACGCTGTCGTGATTGCAGCGGGCGGCATCGCGGGAAACCACGACAAAGTCCGTTCGGTTTGGCCCAGAGACCAATGGGGCGAGCCCCCGGAGCCGATGCTCAACGGGTCCATCCCCGAGGCGGACGGCCGTCTCCTCGACCTGGCGGAGAACCTCGGCGCCAACGTCACCCATCTCGAAAAGATGTGGAACTACGCCGCGGGCGTGCGCCACTGGGAGCCACTCTTCCCGAACCATGGGCTCAGCCTCGTACCGGCGAAGTCCCCGCTTTGGATGAACTACCAAGGCCGGCGCTTCGTCGATCCGCCGCTCGTTGGCTCGTTCGACACGCTGCTCCTCATCGACCGCATCTGCCGGGAGAAGAAGAAGTACTCGTGGCAGATCATGAACCGGCGAATCGCCAACAAAGAGTTCGCCGTCTCAGGCGCCGAATTCAACCCTGCCGTCCGCGATAAAAAGTTAGCAGCCTTCATCTGGCGGCTACTTCGCGGCAACGGCGAGCAGGTTCAAGAGTTCATCGATCACTGCCCCGACTTCGTCACGGCGCGAAGCGTGCCGGAGCTCGCCGAGAAGATGAACGCACTCGCCGGCACGAACGACGTCGACGCACAACTCCTCGAACGCGAGATCGCCGACTACGACGCCAACATCGAGCGCGGAAAACGACTCCAAAACGATGATCAACTTCGACGCATCGCGCACTGTAGGCGGTACCTCGGGGACCGGCTCCGCACGTGCAAGGACGCCAGGATCGTCGACCCGAATTCAATGCCCTTGATCGCGATTCGAGCTCAGATTTTGACCCGCAAGAGCCTCGGCGGCATCCAGGTCGACCTAGACGCAAAGGTTCTCGACAAAGAAGGCAATTCGATACCGAATCTCTTCGCGGTCGGCGAGGCGTGCGGCTTTGGCGGAGGCGGCATGCATGGGAAACGGGCGCTGGAAGGGACTTTTCTCGGAGGTTGCGTGTACTCCGGGCGCGTAGCCGCCAGAGCGATCAACACAGGCCAAGGCGTGAGGTAGTCGATGAAACAAAGCGGTGCATGGTTGACGGCGCGCGCTCTCGAAGAGATTGGCGTCGAGTACACATTCGGCATTCCTGGCGTTCACAACACCGAGATCTACGACGCGCTCAATCGGAGTGAGAAGATCACCCCGATCCTCGTCACGCACGAGCAGGGGGCAAGCTTCATGGGCGAAGCGTTCAGTCGCGTCAGCGACAGCATCGGCTGCCTGTTGATCGTGCCTGCCGCCGGGATGACCCACGCGATGAGCGGCATTGGCGAGGCGTATCTCGACGGCATCCCTCTTCTGGTCATCTCGGGGGGGATTCGACGAGATTCGGGACGCCACTATCAGCTTCACCAACTCGACCAACAGCGAGTTCTAGACGGTATAACCAAGGCGGCTTTTCTGGTCGAGAGACACGAAGACGTCGTCCCGACGATCTATGAGGCCTACGAGATCGCAACCTCGGGCGTACCGGGCCCCGTCTTCGTCGAAGTCTCCGGCGACGTGCAGTTGTTCACCGCAGAAGTCGGGGGAGTGCCGAAGTACGAGAGAAAGTACACGCCCCCTGCCCCGGACTCCGCGTTGATCAAGCGCGCGGTCGAGTTGCTTCGGCAATCGAAGCAGCCGGGGCTCTACCTCGGCTGGGGAGCGCGAGAGGCGACCCCCTACAGCATCGAGGTCGCGGAGCTGCTTGGCGCACCAGTGTCGACGACGATGCAGGGCATCAGCGTGTTCCCGCATGATCACCCTTTACACACCGGCATGGGCTTTGGGCCGTCCGCAGTGCCCGCCGCGCGCAGAGCCTTCGAGGGCGTGGACTGCTTGCTGGCGGTGGGGGTACGGTTCGCCGAGCTCGCGACCGGCAGCTACGGCATGCCGATCCCCGAAACGCTCGTTCACGCCGACATCGACCCGGAGGTGTTCAGCAAAAACTACCCGGCCACCGTCGCGATCGAATCCGACGGCGAGCTGTTCATGAAGGCGTTGGTCGATGCGCTGAAGCAGGACGGCGTCACGCCACCGGATCGAGCGGCACTGACGAAGCGAATTCACCAAGACAAAGAGGCCTTTTTCACCAGTTGGACCAACAAAGTCAACGAGGAGCGTGTGAGCCCCGGCATCTTCTTCCGCCAGCTGCGTGAGAAGCTCGATCGAGACGCCTATGTGGTCGTGGACGACGGCAATCACACGTTCCTGACGGCTGAACAGTTTCCGGTCTACGAGTCGAAGCATTTGATCTCGCCCACGGACTTCAACTGCATGGGCTACTGCGTCCCTGGGACCATCGCCGCGAAGCTCTCCCATCCGGACAAGCAGGTTTGCGCAATTGTCGGGGACGGCGCGTTCATGATGACCGCAATGGAAATTCTCACGGCTACGATGAACCGGCTAGGCGCCATTTTCTTTGTT
>JAPUKT010000014.1 GCA_027295555.1 Deltaproteobacteria bacterium | reverse complement strand
CTCTGCCTGCGCAAGCCATCGCCATTGTCGATAGCGAGATCACGATCGATGCAGACCTGCTGGTGCCAAAGCTTGGCCGCTCGACCGAGTCGGTCCTCGGGTGACTCAAATAGTCGAGAGGCTTGGCCTATCCACGCGGGCGAGCTCAAAGCTGCCGTCACATTCTGTGACATGTTCGGAAAGACCTGAGTGAGAGGAAAGTGGAATGTTCATTCAAACGGAACAGACGCCCGATCCAGCCACCCTCAAGTTTCTACCGGGACACGAGGTGATGGCGAGCGGCACGGCACACTTTTCGGACGCCGAGAGTGCGAAGCGTTCACCGCTTGCCGAGCGGTTGTTCGCGATCGAGTCCGTGATCGGAGTCTCCTTCGGTTCGGATTTCGTTTCCGTGACCAAGAGCGACGATACCGAGTGGCATCTTCTGAAGCCCGCGATCCTCGGCATCATTATGGAGCATTTCGTGGCGAATCGACCCGTCTTCCTCGAGGAAGAGGAGGAGGCCCTGGTCTGGGAAGGCGACGAAGAGGAAAAGGAGATCGCTGGAAAGATCAAGGAGCTGATCGACACGCGCATCCGGCCTGCGGCGGCCGATAGCGGTGGCAACGTCGTCTTCAAGGGCTTCAAGGAGGGGATCGTCCTACTCGACATGCAGGGCCCCGCCACCGCCTTGAAGAGCGCCATCGAGAACACGCTCCGCCATTATCTTCCCTCGGTCGTGGAGGTTCGTGACTATCGCGACGCCATACCGAAGCCGGGTCTCGATACGCCCGAGGGCCAGGCGATCCGCAGGTTGCTTGACGAGAAAATCAACCCCGGGGTGGCCGCCCATGGCGGTCATATCTCGCTCGTGGACGTCAAGGACAACACGGTCTACATCCGCCTCGAAGGCGGCTGTCAGGGCTGCGGCATGGCAGATGTCACGCTCAAGCAAGGGGTGGTGCAGGAGATCCAGGCCGTGGTGCCCGCGATCGCCGAGGTGCTCGACGTGACCGACCACGCGGGCGGGAAGAACCCCTATTATCAACCGGGCAAGGGTGGCGCGAGCCCGCTCTGACGGTTTCGTTCGCGATCAACCCCACCGCGAAGCCTGATGAGCATCGAGGTGCAAAACAGAATGCAACGGAACCTCGGGCCTCGTGCGAAGGTTGTCCTGCTTTCTACCTACGAGCTGGGCCACCAACCCTTTGGCCTCGCTTCGCCCGCGGCTTGGTTGCACGAGGCTGGCGCGCAAGTAACTTGCAACGACCTCGCCATCGACCCGCTCGATGAAGAGGCGATCGCCAACGCGGATCTCGTCGCGCTCTACCTGCCGATGCACACAGCGACGCGGCTTGCCATCAACCTTATCCCGCGGTTGAAGGCGCTCAATTCAAAAGCCCATCTCTGCTTCTACGGCCTCTATGCGCCGATGAACGAGGATTACCTCCGTTCGCTCGGCGCGGACACGATCATCGGCGGCGAGTTCGAGAGCGGGCTCCTTGCCCTCCATGAACGGCTTTCGTCGAACGGGCATGGTCCGAGTCTCGCCTCCCAGGAAGAGCCCGTGATCGGCCTGGCCAAACAGAGCTTCCGCATACCCGAGCGCGAGGGGTTGCCTGAGCTTGACCGCTACGCCCATCTGGTATGGCCGAAAGACGGGCGCCGGACTGTGGGCTACACCGAGGCGACGCGCGGCTGCAAGCATCTCTGCCGCCACTGCCCCGTGGTCCCCGTCTACGCCGGACGCTTTCGCGTGGTCCAGGCCGAGGTGGTGATGGAGGACATCCGGCGACAGATCGCGAAAGGGGCGCGCCACATCACCTTCGGCGATCCCGATTTCTTCAACGGTGTGGGCCACGCCACGCGCATCGTGCGGGCGCTCCACGCCGAATTTCCAGAGGTGACCTACGATGTTACCATCAAAGTGGAGCACCTGCTCAAACACGCGTCACTCTTGAAGATGCTGGCCGAGACGGGCTGCCTGTTCGTGACCACGGCGGCGGAGTCCGTCGATGATGGGATGCTCGAGCGGCTCGACAAGGGACATAGTCGGGCCGACTTCGTGCGCGCCGTGGGGCTTGCGCGCGACACAGGGCTTACCCTCGCGCCAACCTTCATCCCCTTCACGCCCTGGTCCTCACTCCAAGGTTACCTCGACCTCCTTCGCCTTTTGGTCGAGCTCGACCTGGTCGAGCAGGTGGCGCCGGTTCAATTGGCCATTCGACTTCTTTTGCCCAAGGGCTCGCTTCTGCTCGATACCACCGAGATAAAGCGCTTCATCGAGGGCTTTGATAAGGCGGCGTTGAGCTATCGCTGGTCTCACCCGGATCCGCGCGTGGACCGACTGCAGCGCACCATCTGCGCGCTCGTCGAAGGAGGCGAGGCGCAAGGCCGACGGGAGATCTTCCGAGGAATCTGGCAGTCGGCCCATGAGGCTTGCGGGGTCAGGGCGCCGATGATTGCGGAAGGAAGTGGAGCGAACGGCGTGCCGCACCTGAGCGAGCCCTGGTACTGCTGCGCGGAACCCACTGAAGAGCAATTCGCGCGGGTCTAGCCTGCACGAATCAACCCATGGTCAAAGGT
>JAPUKT010000139.1 GCA_027295555.1 Deltaproteobacteria bacterium | reverse complement strand
CGGTGTTCATGAAGGCAACGCTGATGTCGCGTTCAGGATCGGCCCAACCGAGGACATTGGTGAACCCGAGGTGGCCGTACGCCTTCCCCGTTCGCGGCCCGTAAAAGCCCAGGGTCTTGTTGCCCAGCATGAAGCCCATCGAGAACGGCACCGGGAGCATCAATACGCGATCGACTTGCCCGGTCATCTGCGGAAGAGTCGCCCGAGTGACAGTGCGCTGCTCGAACACACGCACGTCTTCGTAGCTGCCGCCACACAAAAGCATCTCGAAGAATAGGCAGATCTCATTCGGCGTCGCGATGATGTTCGAAGACGGAATGATGCCGGTGCGGAAGCGAGGATCGTTGCTGAAATCGACGAGCTCGCGCATGGACGCGCCGAGAGCCTGCTGGAGGAGATTCTTGTGCGGCCAAGTAGGAATGGGCCCGGTGAAGGCATCGACTGCGACCTTGTCGAGCAACTCCGACGGAACTCCGTAGTTGAAGTACTTCATGCCGAGGGGCTCGCGAACGCTGTGGGTGAGGAAATCACGGATGTTCTCCCCGGTCACGCGTCGAACGATCTCCCCGAGGATGAACCCACCCGTCACCGCGTGGTAGGCCTGGACGGTTCCTGGCTTATAGCTCGGCTCGAGCTCGCAGAACGCCGCGACGATTTCTTCGGTGCGCTCCAAGAGATCGAGGTCGATAACCTCGCTTGGCGTCGCCGGAATACCCGCACGATGGGTCAGCAGGTCGCGAATCGTGATGTTGTGTTTTCGCTTCTTCGCAAACTCGGGAATGAACGTGGCAACCGGTTCGTCGACATGAAGCTTTTCCTGTTCATGCAGCAAGTGGATCAGCATCGCTGTCACCGCCTTCGAACCGGAGAAGAAGTTGTAGAGCGTGTCGGGTGTTGCTTTGACCAGAGGCGTGCCTTCGGCGTCCTGGGGGCTATTTCCACTGGCGTGGCCGATCGCACGGTCGAGGATCACCTCTCCCCTACGGCGGATACAGAGCGCCAGCGCGGGGTGAAGGCCGAGCTTGTAGTAGTGGACGACGGCCCGCCAGATCGCATCGACGTCTTTCACGGTCAGCCCAACTCCCCGAGGATCGGTCTCCCCGTGACTCTTCGTCGTGACCTCCTCGGCATCGAAGGGGGTCACCGTCACCGGAAGCAGGTCTCGGAGCCTCGGTCGCTGCACTAGTTGCCTCGTTCGTATCCGAGATTCGGTTGCAGCCAGCGCTCGACTTCCGCGATGCCCATGCCTTTACGGATCGCGTAGTCCTCGACTTGGTCACGGTCGATCCGGCCGACCGCAAAGTAGCGAGATTTGGGGGAACCGAGATAGATGCCGCTCACGCTCGCGCCGGGATTCATGGCAAAGTGCTCCGTCAATGAGATGCCGACCTCATCCGCTCCGAGCAACTCCCAGAGCGTGGCCTTCTCCGTATGGTCGGGGCATGCAGGATAGCCGAATGCGGGTCGAATGCCTCGATACTTCTCCGCGATCAGCTCGTCGTTGGTGAAGGCGCCCTTCGTTTCGTAGCCCCATTCCCGCCGCGCGCGCTCATGCAAAAGCTCGGCGAACGCCTCTGCGAGCCGATCGGCGAGTGCCTTGACCATGATCGCGTTGTAGTCGTCGTGATCGCGTTCGAAGCTGGCCGCGAGCTCCTCGGCGCCGATCCCGGTGGTAACCGCAAAGGCGCCGATGTGATCGGAGAGGCCCGTGTTCATGGGCGCGACGAAGTCGGCCAGGCTGAAGTACGGCTGCTCATTCGGTTTGGCAGACTGCTGACGGAGCATCGGAAAACGGAGACGCTCGTCTCGACGCGCATCGTCGTTCCACACGACGATGTCGTCGCCATCTCGGTTGGCAGGCCAGAAGCCGTAAACGCCACGGGGCGTCAAGAGGCGCTCGGAAATGATTCGATCCAAGAGCTCGCGACCGTTGTCGTACAGCTCACGCGCCGCGGCGCCGTGACGCTCGTGCTCGAAGATCTTTGGAAACTTGCCCTTGAGATCCCACGCGGAGAAGAAGAACGTCCAGTCTATGTACGCGGCGATCTCCTCGAGGCTGACGTCATCGACGATCCTCCGTCCCCGAAACTTCGGCTGGGGGATGTTCTCGGGCTTCCATTCGATCGGCATGCCGTGCTCTCGAGCGATATCGATCGAGATCAGTTTCCGGTTCTGACGGTGGGCGAACAGCTGCCGAGACTTCTCCTGCTCTCTCCGGTTCTTTTCGTCGAACTCTTTGCGGCGGTTGGGACTGAGAAGTGAAGAGACGACGTTGACGACACGCGAGGCATCTAAGACGTAGACTGTGCTGCCCTGATACGCAGGCGCAATCTTGACAGCGGTGTGCTGACGGCTCGTGGTGGCTCCACCGATCAAGAGTGGAATCTCGAGCCCCCTTCGCTGCATCTCGGATGCAACGTTCACCATCTCGTCGAGTGACGGTGTGATCAGCCCACTCAGCCCGACGATGTCGCACTTTTTGGAAACCGCGGTATCCAGGATCTCCTCAGCCTGAACCATCACACCGAGATCGATGACGTCGTAGTTGTTGCAGCCGAGGACGACGCCGACAATGTTCTTGCCGATGTCGTGCACGTCGCCCTTGACCGTCGCCATCAGGACCTTGGCTTGATCGGCGCCAGCCGTCTTGTCGTCCTCCATGAACGGCTCCAAGTGGGCGACCGCCTTTTTCATCACCCGTGCGCTCTTCACGACCTGGGGAAGAAACATCTTGCCATCGCCGAACAAGTCTCCCACGACCGACATCCCGCTCATGAGAGGCCCTTCGATGACGTCGAGCGGCTTGGGGTACTTCTGGCGGGCCTCCTCGGTGTCTTCGGTGATGAAGTCGACCACCCCGTTGACCAGCGCGTGCTTGAGTCTCTGCTCCACGGGCGAATCGCGCCAGGAGAGGTCTAGCTCTTGCTTCTTTCCGCTGCCCTGGACGGTCGCCGCAAACGAAACCAGCCGGTCTGTCGCGTCCTCCCGCCGATTGAAAAGGACGTCTTCGACGTGCTCGAGCAGGTCCTTGGGAACCTCCTCGTAAACCTCGAGCTGACCGGCATTGACAATCCCCATGTCCATACCCGCGGCGATCGCGTGATACAGGAAAGCCGTGTGCATCGCCTCACGGACGCGGTTGTTGCCACGGAACGAGAAGCTCAGGTTGCTGATCCCACCGCTCACCAACGCGCCCGGGCAGCGCTCTTTGATCCGCCGCGTGGCCTCGATGAAATTGATCCCGTACTCGTTGTGCTCTTCGATCCCGGTCGCGACCGCAAAGACGTTGGGGTCGAAAACGATGTCGGTCGGTGCGAAGCCCGCCTTCTTGGTCAGAAGATCGTAGGCGCGCGCACAGATCTCGACCTTTCGTTCGATCGTGTCCGCCTGACCCTCTTCGTCGAAGGCCATGACGACGGCGCCGGCGCCATAGCGTCGCACCTGACGCGCCTTGTCGAGAAACTCGGCCTCGCCTTCCTTCAGGCTGATCGAGTTGACCACCGCCTTGCCCTGCACGCACTTCAACCCGGCCTCGATCACGCTCCACTTCGAGCTGTCGATCATGAAGGGGACGCGCGCGATCTCCGGTTCGGCACCGATGAGGTTAAGGAACGTCGTCATCGCCTGCTCGGAGTCGAGCATGCCCTCATCCATGTTCACGTCGATTATGTTGGCGCCGTTCCGGACCTGCTGGACCGCAACGGAGACGGCCTCGGGATAGTCACCTTCGGTGATCAGTTTTCGAAACTTTGTGGAGCCGGTGACGTTAGTCCGCTCGCCGACTATCACGAAATTGGTCTCCGGCCGGACGATCAAAGGCTCGAGGCCGCTGAATCGAGGATAGTTGTTGCTCCGTTCTGGGAGCGCGCGAGGGGGAGTATTTCGAACCGCGTCGGCGATCGCTCGGATGTGATCCGGCGTCGTACCACAGCAGCCCCCGATCAAGTTGACCATCCCGTCGGCGGCGAACCCACGAAGAAGCTCCGCTATCTCTTCCGGGGTCTGGTCGTAGCCGCCAAAGGCGTTCGGTAAACCTGCGTTCGGGTAACAGTGCACGTAGCAATCTGCCACCCCCGCTAGCTCCTTGAGGAAAGGACGCATCTCTTGGGCGCCGAGCGAGCAGTTGATGCCGACCGCAAGCGGATTCGAGTGCTCAATCGAGACGTAGAACGCCTCGACGGTCTGGCCCGACAAGGTGCGGCCGCTCTTGTCGACGATCGTGACGGAAATCACGATGGGCAGACGCACACCCTTCTCGGCGAAGACGTCATCGATCGCGCAAAGTGCCGCCTTCGCATTCAGTGTATCGAAGATCGTCTCGACCAACAGCAGATCCACACCCCCGTCGATCAGGCCTCGCACCTGCTCTGCATAGGCCTCGCGCGCCTGGTCGAACGTTAGAGCCCGAAAGCCGGGATCGTCCACGTCAGGACTGAGGCTCAACATTTTGTTCAGCGGTCCGATGGCGCCGGCCACGAAGCAGGCTCTGTCGGCGCTTGGTGACGCAGTCGCTTCCTTGGCGAGGCGCGCCGCTGCCACGTTGAGGTCGTACACCACCTCCTCGAGCTGATAGTCAGCCTGCGAGAACGCGTTTGCGTTGAAGGTGTTGGTCTCGATGATGTCGGCACCGGCGTCGAAATACTGCTCGTGAATCCGGCGGATGACGTCGGGGCGAGTCAGCACGAGGAGGTCGTTATTGCCCTTGAGGCTTTTGGGATGCTCTCGGAATCGCTCGCCGCGGAAATCTTCCTCGTCGAGCCCGGCTCGCTGGATCATCGTCCCCATCGCACCGTCGAAGAACACGATCCGCTCGGCGATGAGCTCGCGAAGCCGCTGTGTCGTCGAACCCGTCATCTCTTCAACCTTCGACCCTCCGAGCCGACGCTGTAATAACCTGAAAATGGGGCTTGCGTCGTTCCCGTGATGTGATCTCACACTGCTCGATGGCGAGGCCGCGAAGGAGCCTCCGCACCTTCTTGGTATCGAACCCTCGATTGAGGTGTCCGTAGCGCTCCACGATGTCCCCATGGGGGTGGCTCGCCAACGTCGCCAAGGCGAGCTTGCCGTTCGGCCTCAAGACGCGGGCCGCCTCCCCCACCGCCTTTTCAGGGTGCTCGGCGTAGGTCAGCACGTGAAAAAGGAGCACGACGTCGAAGCTATCATCGGCAAACGGGAGCGCGTGCATATCACCGGAGACGAAGCTCACGTGTTTGTGACCCCGTAGCCGCTTCGTGGCCGCGGCGAGCAGTTTTTCGCTTTGGTCGAGGCCTACATAGCTCTTCGCGCGTGGCGATAGCATCTGGGCGACCATGCCATCCCCGCAGCCCACGTCCAGCACGTCGCCGAGCTCGAGCAAGGGGGTCACGCCTCGCGCGAACGCCTCCCAGGTACGCCCGGGCGAGTAGTGGTGTTCCATACGGCCCGCGATCGACTCCACCCAGGGACCTCTTTCGTCGCGCACAGCAAGCAACTCGGCGCGCCTCTTCCGGTCTCCATCGAGCACCGCGTCGTGCAAGTCGGAGCGCATCGCGATCCACAGTCGTCCCGCGCGTTCCGATAGAGCCTCCTCTTGGAGGCGGTAGTACCGCAGCGACCCATCGCGGCGATCCTGCAGCAAACCAGCGTCGCGCAGCCGACCGAGGTGGGTCGATACGCGCGACTGACCAAGCTCGGTGATCACAATGAGCTCCGCGACGGTCAGCTCGTGCCCATCGAGCAGCGCCAGCAACCGAACGCGGGTTGGGTCCGCGAACGCCGCGACGAGATCGACCGAATTTTGGAGACCACTAGCCATCATGATATCCGGATATCCGGATGACACAAACGGGAACCGCTGTCAACCTCACGTAATCCCGAGGGACTAATGTAAGATGAAGGGGACGAGAATGGATCCACGATGAACTCCGACAGGTTGGCGTTTGGCACCGCCGGGGTGCGTTTTGTCCTCGCCGCTGGCGGAATCTGGATCGTTCCGCTCTTATACCCGCCGATCGCCGCACATCGCTGGGTGTTCATCGCCTACGCGGGTGTCGCGCTCGTCGAGCAGTTCTTGATTTGGCGGGACATCGGTGGAGCGTGGCGACCGTTCCTCGGCGGCGTGCTCGACATGGCCTTGCTCACGTTCCTCGTTCAGCGCGTGGGCTCGTCGCGCACGATGTTCGTGGCCCTCTACTTCGTAGTAGCAGTGGTGAACTCGCTCGTCGTCACCCCGCGCATGGGACTCCTTGTGTCCGGGATCGGCGCCTTCATGTACTCGGGAATCCTGGCGATGGAGGTTCAGGGGGCGCTCCCCTACGCGCCCGACGGACCGTCATGGCTTCAACCGAAAGGTCCCGACGCCCTCGAGGGAGTGCTGCAGGTAAGTCTGGTGGCCCTGCTCTTGATGTTTGCGACCGGGATCGTCGCTCTCCTCGTCCGTCGCATCAACCAGCGCGAGACTCAGCTCGTGGTCGCGAACGAGCGGCTCGGCGAGCTGTCGCGCCAGGATCCTCTGACCAAGCTGTGGAACCGACGCCATATCCTCAGTCACATCGAGCAAGGCTTGGCCTGGTTGAACCGCGGCCGCCCCATGGCAGTGGTCATGATCGACCTCGATCAATTCAAGCGAGTGAACGATGACTACGGGCACCTCGAGGGGGATAGCATGCTTCAACAGGTGGCCGATGCGCTGCGCAGGTCGACTCGCGAGGTCGATATCGCCGGTCGATATGGAGGCGATGAGTTCGTGGTGGTGCTGCAGGACACCAACCAGGAAGAGGGCCGCGTGGCAGGAAACCGGTTCGTTACCGCCATTCGCGAAGTGGGCATGAAGTTCGACCCAGCGCACCCGGTCACGGCAAGCGCGGGACTCAGCATCGCCCGACCTGGCGACAACATCGCGTCGATCCTGAAGCGCGCAGACGATTTCGCATTTGCTGCAAAGGGCAAAGGCGGTAATCGTCTTTGCGGTTGACCGATGAGCGAACGAGTCTTGATCGCCGGCTGCGGCAATGTGGGAAACGCGCTCGCGACCCGTCTGCTCGCAGAAGGGTGCGAGGTGTGGGGCGTGCGTCGCAACATATCGGCGCTGGCGGAAGGGATCCAACCGTGGCGTGTCGACCTGACGGACCCCGCCAGCCTGCGCTCGCCGCCCACCCCATTCGACTACGTCTTCTACACCGCCAGCGCCGATCGGCGAGATGAGAGTAGCTACCGCGCGATCTACGTCGATGGGCTTCGTGACTTGCTGCAAACCCTCGAGGCGGCGGGCTCCCCGTTGAAGCGCGTCTTTTTCACGTCGAGCACTGCCGTGTACGGGCAGCAAAGTGGAGAGTGGGTCGACGAACAGTCCGCTACCGAGCCCGCCCGATTCAACGGACACATCTTGTTGGAAGCCGAAGCGATCGTGAGGGCGTCAGGCTCGGGCGTGGTCGTGCGCCTGTCGGGAATCTACGGGCCCGGGCGTACGCGACTCATCGAAAAAGTCTGGAACGAAGAAGCCGAGGCGACCCAGAGCTGGACCAATCGCATCCACGTCGAAGACTGCGGAGCGGTGCTTTACCACTTGATGCGAATCGAAGCCCCCGCCGATGTGTACATAGGCTCCGACGATGAGCCCACGACGACCGCCGAGACGGTCACGTGGATGAGCAAGCAGCTCGGCGTCGCCACTCCAGCGGCTGTCGCCGCAACACGCGCCAACAAACGGTGCCACAACACGCTTCTCCGCAGCACCGGGTACCGGTTCATCTACTCAAGCTTCCGCGAAGGCTACACGCCGATCATCGAGGACTTCTTGCGAAATCGGCCCTAGCCCATATTATTTCTCGCCTCGTAGTCGTGCGCGTGCACGTAGTCGTCTTCGTGCTCGTGCTCGTGACACAATATCCGCGATATTCAAGAGGTATGCTCGCAGGTTCTCAAAACCCCGGACACTCGCCCAAGCGACGTCGGAGACGACGCCGAAGGGAGGCGCAGCTTCACCTCGACCGG
>JAPUKT010000138.1 GCA_027295555.1 Deltaproteobacteria bacterium | reverse complement strand
ACGGGTGAGATCGGCGAGGGTCTCCACGGCGCTTTCCCGCTGAATGCGATCCTGCAGAACGGCGCTGCGTCCGAGAGCATCGACGGCAGCGGCTCGCGCCATTTCCGGTTCGACGCCGTAGGCGACCCGGCTGCTGAGAAGGTCGAAGGCTTCCCGAGAACGGATGGCACCGAGCCCTCGCAGTGCACCGGCGCGAACGATGCTGTGCAGTCCGTCGTCCCGGCTCGCCGCTACGAGAAGCTCGAGATGGGCGTCGTCCCGCTGAGCACCGAGGGACTCGAGCGCCGCGGCGCGGGCATGATACGGTTGCTCGGCGGCAAGGAACTCACGAAGCGCTCCACCGAGACGCTCGTCGCGCAGCGCTCCGCAGGCTCGCGCCATGGTCGACTTGGCGAGAGGATTCTCTTCCGCCAGGAGCATCTCCGTGAGGATGGGGATGGCGCCTCCGGCTCCGCTGTCGCCGAGAGCCTTGGCGACCAGCGCGCGCACGCCCCAGAACGCCTCAACGGCCATCGCGTCGCGGACCCGCTTCAGATCCGTGGCAGTCCCCGATCGGATGAGCTCGCGCGCAGCCCACAGCCGCTGGTGCACGCGCTTGCCGCCCGTGAGCGTGTTGCCGAGGAGATCGCTCCCCGGGTTCAGCTCGAGACCGAAGAGCACTTTCTGGTCCGGGTCGAAACACACCTGCTTCGGTTCGCCGCTCACGGGCACGACGAGCACGTGCCGCTTCTCTTTCATGTCGACGGTGACGACGCGAGTGCCGTCGGCGTCCTCGATGGCAACCTCGAGAAGGAATGAGAAGAGGCCGATATTCTTCTTCTCGTCCACCTGGGTCTGTTCGACGGTGAGCACGACTTCGTTGCGCTCGCCGTCGTGCTTGAAGGTCCCCTTCAGCTTCGGATAGCCGGGAGAGTAGAGCCACTGATCGAAGAAGCGGGTCAAGTTGAGCGCGGAATGCTCCTCCAGCTTGCGGCGAAAGTCGTCGGTTTCCACGACCTTGCCCATGAAAGACCCGACGTAGTCCCGGACGGCGCTCCAGAATGCGCCGTCGCCGACGATGTGACGGAGCATGTGAATGCGCCAGGCACCGCCGGGGTAGAGGTGCTTGTCGAAGAGATCCCAGCTCGAGCTGTATTCCCGCGTGACGATGGGGCGCGCGTCCTCGTCGTCGGACTCCGCGAAGTAGCCCTCGGCGTTGAGCACCATGTCGAAGTCGCGATCCTCGGGCGTCGCCGTCTCTTCGAGGTAGACGTTCTCGATGTAGACGGCCCAGGATTCCTTGAGCCAGGAATGTTCGAAGTGGCGACAGACGATGGCATCACCAAAATAGCTGTGGGCCATCTCATGAATGTTGATGGAATCGACAAGGGGTTGCCACTCCTGTGCGAGAGTCTCGTCGAGGATGAACATCTGATCCCACGTCACCAGGGAGATGTTCTCCATGGCGCCGCCGACTTCCGGCAGGGCAATCTGGGCGTACTTTGGGTAAGGAAACGGATGCCCGAGTCGCTCCACGAGCCACCGCATCATCTTCGGGGTGGCAGCAAAGCTGCGTTCGAGATCCTCGGCGGCGTGGCGATCAACGGTGTAGCAAGCGATGGGACACCCGTCCACGGTCTCGGACTGGACTTGGATGAAGTCACCGATGGCGAAGCAGGAGAGGTAGCTGGGGCACGCCTGATCGAGCCGCCAGTGGTGGGTGCTGGTGCCATTCGAGTGTTCGGTTCGCTCGACGAGGACGCCGTTGGCGAGGCAGGTGAACTTCGCATCCGCGGTGAGGTGAAAGTCGAAGGTCGTGCGTACCGCGGGGTAGTCGACGCAAGGAAGCCAGTAGCGCGCACGCTCGGTCTCGTGGTCCGTGGCGACGAAGAGGGAACGGTGCGGATAGGCTTCGTCGGGTTTCGAGAAGCTCATGCCGGTGATGGGATTGGTGACGCGGTAGCGCACCTCGACCTTGCGCTCCTCCCCGCGAGCGAACGGCGATGACCATGAAAGGTGAACGATCTCGCCGTCGTAGCGGCCGCCGAGCTCGTCGCCGATGATTGTCACGTCTTCGAGACCGACGGCGTCTAGACCGAGCGACCGGGCCCCGTCACGATTGCCGCGCACCGTCGTCGTCACGGAACCCTCCGCCGTGCAAGCTTCGAGATCGAAGTGGAGGCGCACGTCGATGTGGGTCGGTTCGAGGGCGAGGTCCGGGGCGTAGCTCTTCCCGGCACCCGGGAGCGCAAAACCATCCTTCGCCGCAGAGCAGCAAATCTGCGAGTCAATCCCCGTGAGTAGTCCGTATCCCGTGAGGCTCATGACATGTTCTCCGTTGTCAGAGGACTTGGATCATCGCGGACTTGCGGGATCAGCTGGATCCGAGCGTCTTGGCCTCCTGAGCATGCCCACCTCGCAAGACCTCTGCGTCGAGATCCCAGAGTTTGGCCTTCGCAGAGACCTCTGCGTCGAGATCCCAAGGTTTGGCCTCGCAGAGACATCGTAGGCATCAACTCAACACTCCCCGCAAATCCGCGATCAAGAAAAAAGGTTTGGCCTCGCAGAGACATCGTAGGCGTCAACTCAACACTCCCCGCAAATCCGCGATCAAGAAAAAAGGTTTGGCCTCGCAGAGACATCGTAGGCGTCAACTCAACACTCCCCGCAAATCCGCGATCAAGAAAAAAGGT
>JAPUKT010000137.1 GCA_027295555.1 Deltaproteobacteria bacterium | reverse complement strand
GCGGCGGCGCATGTGAAGCAGCTTCAGGCCGAAGTGGCCCGGCTCCAGGCGAGAATCGAGGAATTGGAGGCCAAAGTGCGGCAAGCTGCCGATAGGAGCCCCCCAAAACAGGACTCCACCGAATCCTCGGAATAATTTCCGCTACCAGGGGTTGTGAACACTAGGCATGCTCAGAATCGCCGAGAAGATCGCCAACGGGCGTCGACTGTTCGAGGCCGATGCGCGGCCGCATCTGGACACCCTCTACTCCGCTGCCCTACGGCTCACCCGCTCCCCCGTGGACGCGGAGGACCTCGTCCAGGATACCCTCGTTCGTGCCTATCGTTTCTACGACCGGTTCGAGGCGGGGACCAACTTCAAGGCGTGGCTCTTGAGAATCCAGATGAATACCTTTGTGAACCGATATCGACGTAGCGTCCGCGAGCGTCAGGTGCTCGATGGGCCGATGGCGATGCCAGTTGGGGAGGGCGTCATGAGTCGTGCCAGCATGCGCGGCCTCACCGACCCTGTCGGCGAGGCACAACGCAACCTGATCGCGCACGAGATCACGCGCGCCTTCGATAAGCTCTCAGACGATGCACGCGCAATGGTGCTCCTCGCCGACGTCGAGGAGCTCTCCTACAAAGAGATCGCCGAAATCGTGGGTTGCCCGATCGGCACCGTGATGTCGCGTCTTCACCGCGCGCGGAAGCAACTCCAGCTGTCGTTGCAGGCGCAGGCGGTTCAGCTCGGCATCATCGACGAAGGCGACGGACGCGAGCCTGCCGAGCCGGTCTCGCTCGAAGAGTTTCGAACGCGAAAGGCGGGGAAGTCATGAGCTGCAAGCTCGTCCGGCGTCATCTGGGTGCGTTCGTCGACGGAGAGATCGATCCCGCGACACAGATCGAGTTCGAGCGTCACTTGGAGACCTGTGTCGGCTGCCAGGAGCACTTGGCTTTCGAAGCGTCTTTCCGACAGCAGACGCGTGAGGCGGTAGGTGGTGTGAAGGCGCCCGAGCACCTTTGGGGGCGCACGCTGAACCGACTCGACGAGATCGACGAGGCGCGCATGGACCGCACGTCGCTCACGCAAGCGCGCCCGATGCGATGGCGTCAGACGTGGCCGATCGCTGCGGCTGCCGTTGCGCTCTTAGTTCTCGGCGGCGTCGTAGGCTTGCCGGAGAGAGTGACCTACCAAGGCGCGAGCATGGGCATGCTCCAAGATGTCGTGAACCTTCACGCCCAAGGCCTTCCGTCAGATGTGCCGGCAGACGAGCCCCAAGAGGTTGCGCGCTACTTCCGTGGCAAAACGCCGTTTCCCGTGAGGCCCGCCAAGTTCGAGGGGCAGGGCATGAAGCTCGTCGGGGCTCGGTACATCAAGATCGGCGCGAAGCCCGCAGCCGCATTCTACTACGATCACGGGGGACGACGGGTCACGTTGCTCGTATTTCGGGGCCGTGAGCTCCTCGATTCCGCGCAGCGCACACATGTGGGCGGGCGTGAGCTGTACTATCACAATGTGGGAAGCCACGTGGTCACGATCCGCCGGCACGATGGCCTGAACTACGTGTTTTTCGGTGACCTCGAGCGGCCGACGTTGTTCCAGCTAGCCGCCAACGCTCGCGTTGTGTACTGAGCGCTTCACGCAAGACACGAAATAGCCGGTCGTGCCCGTTGACAGGGTGACCACCGGGCATTTATTCTTTTTTTGACACTAGCGGAACTTTGCAAGGTCAAGGGGGGAATGAGTTGCATCGCGTTCTGGTGATCGATAGCGAGCGGGAATTTGCCGCGTCTCTGCATGCCCACCTCGGCCAGTACGAAGTCGAAGTCGAGTTTGCGGAGGACGGAAAAACCGGCATTGACTCCGCCAAAAGCAACGCCCCGGACCTCATCGTCCTGGCGGTTGAGCTCAGTGATGACAACGGATTCCTGGTTGGCCGCAAGCTCAAGCGAAGCAAGAGGCTCAGGCACATCCCGATCATCATTCTGTCAAACGACGAGAACGCTGATAACCTGTTCGAGCAGCACAAGAAGACGAAGTCGAAAGCCGAGGACTATGTCCGCCGTCCCGTGAGCGTAGAGGACCTCGTGGCGCGGATGCTGGATCTGATCCCGCTCAAGCCACTGCCGGCGACGGAAATCGAAATCGAAGGGGAAGATGAAATGTCCGACGACGAGATAGAAGACGATGTGCCAACGACGGTCGGGGGACCCCCCGAAATCGACGAGGAGATCGACGCGTTTGCGGAAGACGCTTTCAACGCTCTCATGATGGACGGCGGAGACAAGAAGGCCGCGGCCGAGCCCGCGCCTGAAGGCGTTGCCGAAAAGCCAGTCGAGCCAGGCACGGGCGAGTACGAGGATGTCGAGCTCGATGACGTGATCATGGTTTCGGATGCTCCACCGGAGTCGATGAGGCCGACGCCCGAAGATTCGGGGAGTGCTCCGGTCGAAGCCGCACGCCTACGTTCCGAGATTTCCCAGCTCAAGGCAAAGCTCGCCGAGTCGTCTGGGGGCGTGTCGAGCCGCCAGTTCTTGGATCTTCGCGAGGCCCTAAACTCGAAGGACAAGGAGATCCTGGATCTTCGCGATCAGTTGAGCGTGCGCGACAAAGAGATCATCGAGCTGAGGGACCAGTCGATCATTCTCGAGCGTGCGCGCGCGGACTTCGACGAGAAGACGGCGGGGCTCGAGCGGGCGTTGTCGAAGGCGCAGGAGGCGATCGCCAGCCTCACCGAAGACAAGGAAGGTGCGAACAAGCGCTTTGAAGATGTGAAGGCCCGGTTCGGGCGTGAGCACCGGAAGGCGCAGGGCCTCGAGGAGTCGCTGGCGCAAGAGCGTGAAGGGCGCGCCGCCGACGTGGCTGCTCTCCAGAGCACCCGCGATGCCGAGCTAGCCCGAGCCGTCGTTGCACACGACGAGGCCATGGAGCTCGTCAAAGCCGAGTCAGCCGCGGCGCTTGCGAAGGCCCAAGAGGACAGCGAGGCCGCGCTTCAGGCGGCGGCCAACGAAAAGGAGACCGCACTTGCGGCGCTCCGATCGGAGCTTACCGACGAGCGCTCCGCAGCACTGGCGCAAGCGGCCGCGGAGGCCGAGGCAGCCAAGCAGGGATCCCTTGCGGCGCTCCGACAGGAGGTCGAGACTCAGGCGGCGGCCCAGGTGATCGAGGTCGAAGCTGCTTGGAAGCGTACACTCGCCGAGCGTGAGGCAACGCTCCAAGGCGAAAGGGAGCTCGAGATCGAAACGCTCGAAAGCGAGCACTCGAGGCAGCTCGCGACGCTCGGTCGCAAGCTCGCCGATACCGACACCGAGCTCGCCGGCGCTAGGGAGCGCGAGCAGGTCAACGCCGAGCGCAGCGCAGAGCTCGAAACAAAGCTCTCCGAGACCGAAGGTACGCTGGCCACGACCAGCGCACAGCTCGCCGAAACGCAAGAGACTCGAGATCGGCTCCAGGCGGAGCTCGGCGAAACCACGGCCGCGCGAGACGGGTTTCAGCAGGAGCTCGACTCGAGCGTCGCCCAAGTGGGGGTCCTCGAGAGCGCCAAGCGTGACCTCGAATCTCGGGTGGGCTCACTCGAGGCGGTCAAGGCGCAGCTGGGATCGAAGCTATCGGACGCCATGCAGAAGATCGCGACGGACGAGGCTCTCCTGGAGCGCGTGCGTAGGGCGATGGCCATCGGGCTCAGCCTGCTCGAAGAGCAACGCAACAACCTCATCGGCGGCGCTACTTCCGAGACGGAAGGCGTTTCCGAGGACGCAGAGTAGCGGCAGGCCGAGTCGACGCGAGCCCCGGCGCGACGGCCATGGGGCTTCGTTGCGCAGTGAGGCGAACGAGCTCCCCGAGGCGGCGGCGCGCCAACGGCGGTGGGGGCGCCTGCTCAAGTTGGTCGAGGAATGCGCCAGCGTTGGGCGGTCGGTCCGCGGCGTCCGGTTTCAGCAAGGACTCGATTGCGGAAGCGAGTGCGGACGGCGCCTGTGGGGCCACCGATTCGAGGGGCTCGTGCTCGCCGCGTCGCGCGCGGTCGAGGGTCTCGATGTCGTTGCCGCCGTCGAACGGCCGGCACCCGGCGAGGCATTCGTAGAGCAGTACCCCCAGAGAGAAGAGATCCGTCCGTGCATCGCAGTGTCGACCGAGCGCGTACTCCGGGGCCATGTAGGGGACTTTTCCCTTGAGGGCAGTGCTTTGAATGCTTCCGGGGCGGTTGGTGTGCTTCGCGATGCCGAAGTCGGTGAGCTTGATCTCACCGGCCTTACTGAGCAGGACGTTCGATGGAGACACGTCACGATGGACGATACCGGCCGCGTTGCCGTCCTCGTCGGCGGTGTGTGCAAAGTCCAGTGCGAAGCCGAGCGCCGTGGCCACATAGGCGGTGAGCTCTGGGCCGAGCGTCTCGCCGTGCTCGCGTAGGTGAGCCAACACGTGTCGGAGGTCCGTTCCGTCGATCAGCTCCAACGTGAGGTAGTGGGCGCCGTCGATCACGCCGAAGTCGAGCACGCGCGCGATGTGGTTGTGATGTAGAAGGGCGGACAGTCGCGCCTCACGCAAGAACATTTGGATGAATTCAGGCTCGTCCTGGAAGGTCGCGAGGATCCGCTTCAGACACACGCGCTGCTCGAAGCCCGCAGGTCCGCGACGAATCGCGAGAAACGCTTCAGCCATTCCGCCGACGCCGAGGCGACGGACGAGCTCGTACTCACCAAAACGTTCAGGGGTCGTGGGGGCCATGGCGGATCAAGGTACCACAGTGGGACTACGGCGATCTGCCCTCAGCGAAGGCTGGACCGATCAAAGTCGCAGAAGGGATGAATGGTTCCTTTCGGTCGTTCGAGTCGACCCAAAATCCATTTGCACGTGATGTCCACGCTCCCGGTACTTCAGCTCGTAGTTTTGAAGATCTTCGGGACTCGGCGCGACGCCCATCGAGTTCAAGAGGGCCAAGCCAAAGGTCGGCTGACTCGAGGACGCAAACGGCGTTGCCGGACCCCACAGGGCGTTTGTATTCGCTATCAGCTCGCTTGAAAGCGGTCTGCCGACGATGCTAGAGTCCAGCCCTTCTCGGCCGCGGCTTGTGAGCCGCCAGGACAGAACAGGAGAGGACTCATGAAGATTGTCGGTCAAAGGTTTGCCCTATTACTAAGCGCACTGAGCGCCTCCCTCATGGTGACCGGATGCACGGTAGAATGCTTTGAGACGGACGCAGGGGGGGTATGTGTCAACACGTATAACAATGGATATTACTACGATAGCCGGGTCTCCGGACTAGCGTACGAGAATCGGAACGAGGACGGCGTCGTCATGCGGACCGCCGTGACCGGTGAAGGCGACGATCCGGGTCGCTTCCGTTTCTTGGAGGGCCAGACCGTGGCGTTCTCGCTCGGTGACACCGAGCTCGGCGAAAGCACCGCCCAAGCGAGGGTGACTCCCTTTGATCTCGCCGGTGTCGCCGAAGAGGCAGTCGGCGGATGTGACGTCAGTGGTACTTTGC
>JAPUKT010000136.1 GCA_027295555.1 Deltaproteobacteria bacterium | reverse complement strand
TGAAGATCCTCTCCGAGGTCCCTGACTTTGATTTCGTCGGCTTCGCGATCGTAGTAACCCACGCGGCCGTCGGTGGTCATGAACCAGTGACGGCCTTCCCAGTCGATGACCGTGTCTTGCAGCATCGGGTCGGTGACTTCGAGCGCTGGCTCGAGACCCGGGATCTCCTTCGAGAAGTCTCGAACGAACTCGGGCACGCCGTCGTTCACCTCGATGTGGTACTGCTCGAGTCGGTTCGTCGCAGGCCCCAGGAACATGTTCTCGTCCTTGTCGAGGCTGAAGTACGCGCCGCCGGCGGAGCTCTGGACGAAGGGTCGGAAGCCGAGGTTTCGTTCCGCCACGATGTTCAGGTTCTCATTGTCGAACATCGTCAGCATCACAGTTACACCCTGCTGGAGATCTTCGGAGATGAAACAGGAACCGACGATGTAGCCGTTCTCGAGAATGGTCATCATGGCGCAAACGCCGGTGAGACCGCCCAGCTGGTGCGTCGCGATGTCGAGGCTCGGGCCCACCGGACCACTGCGGTTGTACGCGGCAGAGTTGTAGTGGTCGTTGTGGATGCGGGAGTCGCCGCCGTTGTTGAGGTACGGGTGCGGCTCGAGCTCGAGCGCGGGAATCGGATTGGCGACGACCGCCTCACCGGCCGACGGTGCGATGCCGAGCTCTTCGGGGGTGCTGCGCGGCAGTGGCGAAGCGTCGCGAATCGATTCGAAGCGGTCGCTTCCGCAGCCCAGGGCGAATAGCGCTATCAGCATCAAAACGAAGCGACCGAGGGTGCGAGTCCCGCGGTGCGGGCAGGGGAAGCGGTTCATGCTGCGGCTCCTTATCGTCAAGCTTGGCTCACTCTCTTCGACAACTCGTCGGCGGTCTTTGACACATAAGACAAAATATGTCAAATGTTTCATTCGCACGATGGCTCTTGGGTGCGAAATACGATTGTGTGTTCAATGACTTAGCATTCACCGAGTCGATTGCTTGACACATAAAACATATTCTGTTATTTGTCTCAAATGGGTGCACAATCCGCCGCCGCCGCCGTGCCGGCAAGAGCCGCCGAGGTGCCTGATCGCTTGCTCGACGCCGCCGAGAGTTGCCTAGCGAGGTACGGCGCTTCCAAGACTTCGATGGAGGACGTAGCCAAGACGGCGAGCCTCTCACGAGCCACCGTTTACCGGTACTTCGAAAACCGCGATGCGTTGTTGCTGGGCGTGGCGTCTCGCCAGGCTTCGAACCTCGCCACCGAGGCCCTCGGCTACCTTGCCCAGTTCGACAACATGACGGACTGGCTCGTCGAAGGCTTGCTCTACACCCTTCGTGAGATCCCCAAGCGACCGGCGTTCGCTTCGCTAGCCATGTCGCTCGACGCGAGCTCGTCAAGCCGGCTTTTCCTGGGATCCACCGGGATGGTCCAGATCGGTGTCGATGTGCTCAACCCGATGTTCACGACGGCCAAGGCGCAAGGCCTCATTCGCGAGGACATCGAGGTCGACTTGCTCATCGAATGGTTGCTTCGTGTGCTGTGGACGTACCTCAACGCCCCGAGCGAAGTCGCGACCGACGAAGAAGGCATGCGCAAGCTTTTCCGCATGATGCTCATCCCGGCGGTGCTCAAGGACGCCTGATCCGACCCCCCTCTGTCGAACGACGAAGGAGCCAAAGAATGCCAGACGTAGACGCAATCGTAATCGGAGCCGGACACAACGGCCTCACCGCGGGCACGATGCTCGCGCGGGACGGCCTCAAGATACTCTGCCTCGAGAAGACCAACTGGCCCGGCGGCATGGCCTCCACGAAGGAGCTCTTCAAGGGCTACAAACACAGCGTCGGCGCCTGGGCGATGATCGTGCTCCACCAGGAGATGATCGACCTTCTCGATGTCGAAAAGCACGGCTTCAAGACCATCGTCCCGGACACCTCCTACGTCGTCTACGGCGAGCCCGAAGACCAGCCTTTCGTCGCATACAACGACCCGATCACCATGGCGAACAAGATTGCCGAGGATCACGGGCCGGACGCGATGCGCGGGCTCTTCGACCTGTTTCAGTATCTTCGCATCTACGGCAAGATCGCCGATCAAGAGCGGCTCAAGGCGCCAGAGTCGATCGACAAGCTCATTGCTGAAGCGCCCGATGCCGAGACCCGCGAGGCGTTGCAGCGCCTCTGCTACGCGAGCGCGATGGACATCATTCGCCAGTTCTTCCCGGACCCCAACAAGCACCGCACCATTCAAGGCTCGCTTGCGGCGATGTCGATCGACGGGACGCACATGGGTCCGTACACGCCGGGCGGCGCAACTTCGATGGCGTTCCACTACACCGCGTCGGACGCGATGAACGTCTTCAAGCTTCCCGAAGGTGGTATCGGTGCGCTCTCGGAGGCGCTGGTTCGCGCGCTCGAAGCAGAAAGCGGCGAGGTTCGCTACAAGGCCCAGGTCAAGCGGCTCCTCATCGAGGATGGCAAGGCTGTCGGCGTCGAGCTTCGTAGCGGCGAGAAGATCACGGCCAAGGTCGTCCTGTCGAGCATCGACGCCAACACGACCTTCCTCAAGTTGGTGGGCGAGGAGCATCTCCCGTTCCCCTTCACCGAGAAGGTCAAAGAGATCGACTACCGCAACGGCTACATTCAGGTTCACATGACGCTGAAGGAGGAGCCGGAGTTCACCGGGCACCTCGCCTTCACCAACGAGAACAAGATGAAGTGGCTCATGGCGTACATCCCGTCCGCCGACCACGTATCGAAGTGCTGGAATGAGTACAAGAACGGCCAGATCCCCACCGATCCCCTCGCGTACTGCTACTTTCCGAGCATGATCGACCCGACGGTGGCGCCTCCCGGCTATCACACGGCGACTCTGTTCTCGCACTATTTCCCGTACGACACCCCGAAAGACAAGCTCCGCGAGCACGCGGGTATCATGGCCGACCGCGCGATCGAGCAGTTCGCGAAGTACTGTCCCAACTTCAAGGACTCGATCGTCGACAAGCTCGTGCTCACGCACCACTACTTCAAAACGACGTTCGGCATCACAGGTGGCGACTTCTCTCACGGGCTTCTCCACCCCGGTCAGATGTGGGACAGCCGACCGGTCAAGGGGGCCTCCGACTACCGAACCCCAATCGGCAACCTCTACATGTGCGGTTCGGCCTGTCATCCGGGCCCGGGCGTCACCTGCGTGCCTGGCTACAACAGCGCGCGCGCCGTGATGGCCGAGCTCGCGGCCGCCGACTCCGATTTGGTCGCTGCCCAATAGGTTGGAATCATGCCCATGGACTTTCTTGCGCGCATCGAGGCCAACTGGCTGGTCTGACTCATTCCAGTCATCGCTGGATTGGTGGGGTGGGGGACGAACGTCCTCGCGCTTCGGATGACTTTCTACCCAATCGATTTCAAGGGTATTCCTCCTTACCTTGGATGGCGGGGGGTCATCCCGGCGAACGCGGAACGCCTCTCACAGTCGATGATCCAGCTTCTGACCGAGAAGCTACTCGATGTGCAGGAGCTGTTCCGCAACTCCGGCGACGAGCTCGAAAAAGACCTCGACCCGATGGTCGAACGGATCACCAAGCAGGTGGTCACCGAGATCTCGACCAAGATCGCGCCGGAAAACTGGGAGCGGTCGCACCAGGCGCTGCGCGACTACATCATCGAGATGATCGAGAAAAGCAGCCGGAAAGTCGTGCTGTCGATCCTGTCGGATCTCAAGGACAACGCCGACCAGGTCATCGACCTCGAAAGCGTCGTCAAAGATGCCATCCGCAAAGATGCAGGGCTCCTCGGGCACGTGTTCACCGAGGTCGCCGGGCCCGAGCTCAAGTTCATCGAACGATCCGGCTTTTGGTTCGGGCTTCTGTTCGGCTTCTTCCAGATGGTCGTCTGGGTGTACTTCCCGGCCTGGTGGGTTCTTCCGGTCGGTGGGTTCCTCGTTGGGTACATCACGAACTTCCTTGCGTTGCGACTCGTGTTCGAGCCGCACGACCCGATCAACTTTGGCTTCTTCCAGCTGCAAGGTCTTCTTCACAAGCGAAAGAACGAAGTGGCGGTTCGTTTCGCCAACGTCATGGCGGACGACGTGCTCAGCCCGGACAACATGCTGGCGACCATCACCGAGGGGTCTTCATCGGAACGCGTATTCGACTTGGTCGAGAAGCGGATCGACATCGTGTTCGAGGAATACAAGAAGGACCCGATGACCGCGATGCTCATGCCGCCCGAACGAATTACCAAGGCCCGAGACGACCTCCTCGAGCGCATGCGTACTCAGAAGCCCGCGCCCGACGGGCTGGTCAATTCATTCATCGGCCGAGGCACGGCTCTGCGCGGCCAACTCAGCAGCAAGCTTCAAGCCCTCGATGCGGAGAGCTTCGAGGGAGTCCTCCGACCCGCGTTCCAGGCGGACGAGTGGAAACTTTTCGTTACGGGCGCCGTCCTCGGCACCATCGCTGGCGTGCTTCAGCTCATCTACCTCTTTGGGGGCTCGCTGGGCTGACGCCCAAAGGAGAACAGGGAATGACTACGATTATCACAGAAGAGTGTACGTCCTGCGGTGCCTGTGAGGACGAATGTCCGACCAACGCCATCTCGCTGGGCGAGGAGATCTTCGTCATCAATCCGGA
>JAPUKT010000135.1 GCA_027295555.1 Deltaproteobacteria bacterium | reverse complement strand
GGCGTGGGGGGGGCACCAATTGACGGGCCGTAGGCCCGACCGGGATCAACCACGCGGCCGCCTAACGCGGTGGGGAGGGACAAACGGCCGGGTCGCAGGCCTGACCAGGAAAAAAAAAGACAGTCCCCTTTTTTCTTAGGGCTACTTCTTCTTGCACTCGCCGAAGGCTTTGAACCCTCGAGCCGGTGAGTTGATTCGACAGGTGGACTCTTCGGTGGCCTTCGGGCCGACCGTCAGAGGCAGTCGCGGCGAAGGGTCGACGTCGGTCCATACCTCGCACTGGAGCGTCACTTCGCACCTATTGGTCACGATCACCACGTGGTTGTAACCGAGCGCGCCGTACCGGGCCTCCCCGCGAACGTTGTAACAGTTCTTCATGGATTCGGCGCCGTCGTCTGCGCTCAGCGGGGCCTCGGGCACGGCCATGGCGAGTACGAACAGGGCGACGAGGAAAGATCTGACGATGGCTTTCATGATGACTAACATTGTCAGCAGATGAAGACGTTCGGCAAGTTCTCGCTATTCATCGTGATCGTCCTTGCTTTGGGATGCGGCCAGAAGAAGCCACGCCCCGAGGAGGCCACGACGGCGCCCGAGCGAGTCGAGGCGCAGGCAAAAGACGGCGAAGAGGAGGGCTCCCTCGAAAGTCGTTGCTTCGACGGCGACCCGGAAGCCTGCGACGAGCTCGGCCACTAGTGTGCGGATCTTTTCGTTTATGGCCGGCTTTCCTCTTCGCTCGCTCCCTGCGGCGTACTCAGGTACGCCTCAGTCGCTCTCTGCGGGGGCGCTCGGCCACAATTTGTCCCGCCCCACCGCCCTAGGCGGCCGCGTGGGTGATCCCGGTCGGGCCTGCGGCCCGTTAATTGGTCCCGCCCCACCGCCCCCACGCTATCGCCTACCCCTTATTCGAGGGTTTTGATTTTTAGCTCTAGGAGCTGTTCGGGCTCTACCCGCGAAGGTGCCTGGGTCATCAGGTCGTTTGCGCGCTGGGTCTTCGGGAACGCGATGACGTCGCGGATCGACTCGGTCTCGGCAGCGAGCATGGCGATTCGGTCCATTCCGAACGCGATTCCGCCGTGGGGCGGGGCTCCGTAATTTAGCGCATCGAGGAGGAAGCCGAACTGCTCGCGCGCCTCCTCGTTGCTGAGGCCAATCACTTCGAAGACCTTCTTTTGGACTTCCGGATCATGCAAACGAATCGAGCCGCCGGCGATCTCGAAGCCATTGAGCACGAGGTCGTAGCGATAGCAAAGCACGTTGCCCGGGTCGCTATCCAGCAGCTCGATACATTCGTCATGCGGCCGAGTGAAGACGTGATGTGCCGCTTCCCAGCGCTTCTTTTCTTCGTTGCGCTCGAACAAGGGGGGGTCGACCACCCAGAGGAAGTTCCACTCGCCCCCACTTCCCGTCTCCGGGATAAGGCCGAGCTTGCGTGCAACGTGAAGACGGAGATTGGCCATCACCGTGTGCACCTTCTGCGTCGGCCCGAACTGGAAGAGGATCAAGTCCCCATCCTTTGCGCCAACCGCTTCGTTGGTGGCCTTTCGGAACTCTGGCGTGACCATCTTCGCGAGCGGGCTTTGTAGCCAGTTGCCTTCGGCGTCGACCTTGGCCCGGGCCAGGCCCTTCGCCCCCATTTGGCCGACGAACTTTTCGAGCGCGTCGAGGTCCTTTCGCGAGAAACCATGCCCTGCGGGAACGACCATCGCTTTCACGATCTCGGCCGGGAGGTCACGGCGATACACCCCGTCGGCGAACTTCTTGGCGATGGGCTCGAGCATGCCGATGCCGCCACCCCCGTGCTCGATGGTGAGGTCGGTGAGGTCCACCTGCTCCATCGAAAAGCGCATATCCGGCTTGTCGTTGCCGAAACGCTCCATCGATTCGGCAAACGGGAGCCGCGGGAAGCTTCCGTCCGGATAGAGCTGCTCGAGGTCGACGCCCAGTGCGTTCTTCCACAGGCGGAAGATCAGGCCCTCGAGGACTTTGAACAGGTCATCCTGGTTGATGAACGACATCTCGACGTCGATCTGGGTGAACTCGGGCTGGCGATCGATGCGAAGGTCCTCGTCCCGGAAGCAGCGCACGAGTTGGTAGTACTTGTCGTAGCCCGCCACCATGAGCAGCTGCTTGTAGAGCTGCGGGCTTTCGGCAAGTGCGTAGAAGTGGCCACCGTAGAGTCGTGATGGGACCAGGAAGTTTCGCGCGCCACCCGGCGTGTACCGGACCATGAACGGGGTTTCGACCTCGAGAAAGCCCTCGTCGTGGAAGTAACTTCGCGTCTCATGGTTGAGACGGCTCCGCATCATCAAGTTCTTTTGAAGGAGCGGGCGCCGAAGATCGAGGTAGCGGAACTCCAAACGCTTGTCTTCGTGCGTGGAGATGTCGTCTTGGATCTCGAACGGGGGCGTGTCCGCCCTGTTGAAGACCGTCGCCTCCATGGCGATCACTTCGATGGCGCCGGTGGCCAAGCGGGGATTTCGAAGACTCGTCCCGTCGTCTTTCGTGCCGCGGTCGCGTACCTTGCCGCGGATTCCGAGGACCCATTCGGAGCGCGCGCGGTCGGCCGTCTCGAAGGCCTCCTTCGCGCTGGTTTTGGGGTCGAACACCACTTGGGTCAGCCCCTCGCGATCGCGCAGATCGATGAAGATGCAACCGCCATGGTCGCGCCGACTCTGCACCCAGCCGAAGAGCACGGTCTCCTGGTCGATGTGGTCTTCGCGCAGCTCACCGCAAGAATGTGTTCGCTTCAGCTCGTCGATAAAACGGGCCACTTTCGGTCTCCTTACAAACCCGCGTGTTCGGACGGTGCCGGAAGGTAGCCGCCTCGGTCGTCACGTCAAGCCTGGGGAGTTTCCTTCGAATGTACAGGCAGTTGCACTCGGGGACCCCGCCGTAGACAATGCCCCTCGGGGACACCCAACCAGCGGAGTGAGGAGATATGGCTGCCGACGAAATCGAGTGCCACGTATGCGGTGCGCTCCACCCGAGGGGGACCGAGCGATGCCGCTCGTGTGGAGCCCGCCTTTCCGAGCTCTTGTCCGAGCTAACCGAGGGAGAGGTCTATGCGCGCCGCAATCAGCCCGACAAATTCGAGGTCCGGTGGGTGGCCATCTCCTTCGGCCTCTTCCTCGTGATGGCAGCACTCGCCCTTGCTCTGCTGCCATTGCTGATCCCGCCCTACGATCCGCAAGGATTCGCGGGCATCGTCATCACGATCATCCTTTGGTTCGTCGGCGCGGCCGCGATCAACTACGTCTCAGCAGGAAAGAACTTCCTCGAGCCTCCCGCCGGCGGCTTCCTCGCGGCGATCCCGACGATGACCTACTTGTCGAACATCGCCGATGTCTATCAGCTCTCGATCGGCGCTTACATCCTCGGCGCGCTGATGGCGACGATGATGGCCCTGATGGGCGCGTTCGTCGGCAACCTCCTGAGGAACAGCGACGCACCAAAGCCAAATCCCAAGAAGAACTCGCGACGACCCAAAGCGGCGTGAGCCCCGAGGTGACCGCGGTCGCTACAGTCGCAGCCTAAGCGCGAAGCCGGGAATCAACGCAAACCCACCGCGATTGAGCGAGATCCCTGCCTGGTCGATGAACCAGTATTCGTAGGCTGTCGTGAGCTCGATCAAGACATGAAATCGGCGGACACCGAGGGCCATCCCGACGACCGGCCCGATCCGTACCCCCGCACCGCTCGCTCGGGCGTTGCTTCCGGAGATTTGGAAATCTCCGAACACGTATTCGCCACTTCCACGTGCGCCGATCCAAAATTCGTAGAGACCGCCGATGTCCACGCCAAAGGTGAAAGGCACTTCGAGCCCGACACGTCCGCCGCTTCCCGAGTCATTGCGATCGGTGATCCAGCCACCATAGGGTGCGATCCCAACGACGAGACTCGATCGGGTGGAGCCGTCTTTCAGGAGCGTCTCGTGTCGCGCGTCGGCACGCACCATCGTACCCGCGACCATCAACCCGAGGTCCCAAGTCTTGCTCAAGCCGTAGCGGCCATACGCCATCGGCACGACGCCGCCGGCATCTGCCACTGCGCCGTAACTCGATTGGCCAGGGTCGACCATCACGGGGTCCTTCAGATCTCCGAGGGGTACGCGCGCGGCCCCTCCGACCCCGATGTCTGTCCGATGCTTCGGTGTGGTAGAGCCGCCAACCATCGCCGGCACCGCTGTTGCGCAGCCGCTCGCGACTGCCAGCGACGCGAGCACGATGGCCAGCTCAGTCCACTTCACCTTAGCGTTCGTAGCTCAACTTTTGCGGGTCGGGGATCTTTTGCGTCGGGATACCGCTTCCCCATTCGCCTTGATTACTGGGAAATTCGGCCCTCCGTGAGCCGGGACCCTCCCGCTAGAGTCACGGATTTCCGCTCGATTTGCCTCCCTGCCCGAATGCCGCTACAAGGGCCGCCTTCGCGCGAACACGGGAAAAGCCTCAGGATTTCGCGCCAGGAACCTAGCAGATGTCTCGATACACAGGACCTCGGGTAAAACGCATGCGCGCCCTCGGCATCGATCTTCCGGGTCTGTCGCGTAAGAGCATGTGGAACCGCCCGTATCCACCCGGTGTCCACGGGCCGAAGTCGGCGCGGCGCCGCAAGATGAGCGACTTCAAAAAGCAGCTTCTCGAAAAGCAAAAGCTGCGCTTCAACTACGGCCTCAACGAAGGCCAGTTCATGCGTCTCTACCGCGAGGCGGTCCACAGCAAGGAGCCGTCCGGCGAGAAGCTCCTCCAGCTCCTCGAGCGTCGCCTCGACAACTTCGTTTTCCGCGCCGGCTTTGCGCCGACGATTCCGGCCGCCCGCCAGCTCGTGTGTCACGGCCACTTCCTGGTGAACGGCAAGCGTCTCGACATTCCCTCATATCGCGTTCGTGAGAGAGATGTCGTGAGCCTTCGGGAGCGCAGCCAGAACCTGGCCACCGTCGAGGCATCGCTCGACGACGTGCGCATCGCTCGGCCAGAATGGATCGAGTTCGACGAGGGCAAGAAGACTGCAACCGCAAAGGTACTTCCGAAGCCCGACTCGGTGCCCTTCCCTCTCGAGGTCGACCTAGTCATCGAGTACTACTCGAAGCGCCTCTAGATAGGTGCTCGCGTGGCTATGGCCACCGTCGACGTCGTCATTCCTGCACTGAACGAGGAGCGCGCGCTCCTGAAAGTGCTCGAGGAGATTCCGCGCTCGTCGGTCCGGCGCGTCGTCGTGGCGGACAACGGATCGACCGATCGCACCGCCGCGGTGGCCCGCCAAGCCGGAGCTGAAGTCGTGCACGAGCCCGAGCGTGGCTATGGCGCGGCCTGCCTTCGCGCGCTCGGGTACCTCTCTTCGGACCCTCCGGATATCGTGGTGTTCTTGGACGGCGACTACAGCGACCATCCGGCCGAGCTTCCATCCCTGGTCGATCCGATCCTTCGGGGCGAAGCGGAGCTCGTGATCGGGTCGCGCGCCACCGGGCGACGGGAGGCCGGGGCGCTCAGC
>JAPUKT010000134.1 GCA_027295555.1 Deltaproteobacteria bacterium | reverse complement strand
GGCCGACTTGGAGTACGGGGCCCGTTTCATGGTTGCAAGACGCAGGTCCACGAGTGCGAGCGCTACTCACCGCTGACCGAGTAGAGCAGCTTCAGCGTCAGCGCCAGTGTCTATCGAGCTCCACTGAGGGCGAGTGCCAGTGTCATCTGGTCCTACTTGATCCCGGTCCCGAGCCCCAGCTCGAGGGCGATACGCTGTCGGCGCAGCGTCCTCCTTTGTTCCTTGTTCTTCTTGAGCCGGATCGCGCTAATGATGAGGCCGGTGAGACTGGCGGCGATGACTGCCCCACCCGTTCCGGCTGCCGCTCGCGCCCCGCGATTGTCGCAGGTCGGGTCGAAGAAGTCGGAGAGGCAGAACGAGCGGTACGCCAGGCCGACCGCCATGGTGAACACACCGCCAACCAGCAGCGCCGACGAGACCGCCAGACCAGCCTTCGGGCCGCGCAGGCTCACCTCGTCATGAGCTCGGTCGAGAGCCGCGATTCGGGCCTCGACGTCGGTCGCCCGCGTGACCTCGATTTTCGACTGGGAGACGATCACCGAGTCCGACTGCGCGAGCGCCTGCGCGTCGACCCACGACACAAGTACCAACAAGACAATCCAAGTCCGCTTCATGGCCCTGTCCTCCTTTCGTCGTCCACCAAAGGATGCAAGACACATGCCGCGTCACCCCCATCACATCACACTCGTTTTTCGTCAACGAGAAGCTCGCCCGCGGCCTCAGCGTATCCACGGTGCCACACTGGCTGGCACAGATGTCACATCGAAGCGACTTCTGATAGCGCGACGCCAGTCCGCGAGTGCGAGCGCAACGGAGCCCTGACCGAGTGGGGCAGTGCCGGCGCCAGCGCCAGTGCCAGTGCCAGTGTCAGTGTCAGCGCCAGCGCCAGCAAGACATCGGCTACCGCTTGAGAAGCTCGTCGATGCTTCCTTCCCAGTCCTGTCCATCAAAAAGCGTAACGTCGAAAGAGCTAGGGTCGACATCGTCGAGGCAATAAACGTTGATGTCGACTTGGTCTGGATGGGATCGTGGGCGGTAGAATGAATGGATGCCGCAGGTCTCGCAGAAATGGTGTTTTGCCGTGTGCGTGCCGAACGTGTACGTGGTGATCACGTCGGCGCCTCGTAAGAGCTCGAAGTCATCCTCGGGAACGATGAGGTGGAGGAACCCCTTCTTTGTGCAGATGCTGCAGTTGCACCGTACCGCTTCGCGCTTCGAAATCTTCGCGCGGAATCGGACCGCGCCGCAGTGACAGCCCCCTTCGACGATCTCGGGAGCTGATGACGTGCTCATCACTCGACCGGCTTCCCCGACGCGCGCTCGAGGGTCATCCATGGGGTTCCGGCGACTTGGACTTCGACGACCTCGTCCTCGACTACCAGGACGGGTTGCGTCGTGATTGTCCCGAGCTCGGCGCGCCACACTTGCTTCCCGGAGCGAATGTCTTGTGCCGTGACGACCGCGGGATCCCCACTTTGAGCTTCATAGAGGACGCCATCGGCAAGGACGCGAGGCGCTCCGGTGAATTCCGTCCCTTGCGCGCCCTCGAGCCCGCCAGACCCCTGCATGGCCTTGAAACCCACCCAAGCAATGAACACCCCCAGCGCGACGAACCCCAAAAGGACTGCAACGACGCGCTTCCCAGACTTGCCCTCGGTCACCACGAGCATGTTCTAGCACGCCGATCGCGGGTAGGGTTCGCTCGCGCTACGTGTGGTCGGGAGTATCTTTTTCGACTGGGCGACGTAGTAGCCTCGTGACCCTTCACGAGCTCCGAATCGTCGTGGTGGCCCCGTTGGCGCTCGCTTTCATGGGGGCGTGCGGCTCGTCCGGCGGCGATTCTGGTCTAGGCCAGGGCCCGGGCGCGGCAGTCGTCCCGAGCCAACGTGGCGGGGCGCCCGCGGCCTGGATGCCGGCCGCCGGACAAATGATGATCTTTGGCGGCATGGATCCGATTACCAACGACACGTTTTCCTTCGACCACGATGCTCGTGCGTGGCGCGAGCTTGCGCCTCAGCTCGCAGGGGCGGTGCCGGCCAGTCGGTGTCATCACACGCTCGCGGAAGTCCCTGGCGCGGATCAGGCGATCCTGTTTGGCGGGTTCTCACGCGGCACGCGTTTCAACGACACTTGGCGCTTCGACCTCGCCACGGAAAGCTGGACCGAGCTGACCACCCAGGGCGCGACCCCAGCCCGGCGCTGCCTTCACGCCTCGGCTTTCATCGAGTCGCGGGGTGAGCTCGTCGTCTACGGTGGCATTGCCGGCAGCGGCACGCGAGCAAGCGACTTTTTCGATGACACCCACGTTCTGGATTTGGCTACAGGATTATGGACGCGGCTCGAGGGCGATGGTCCGAGCGCCCGCGAGGGGGCGGTGATGGTGTACTCGCGCACGTTCGATGCCGTGTTCCTTTGGGGCGGAAAGGCTTTTGATCACTACCCCACCGAGCTATGGCGTTTCGACGTCGTCGAGCGGGTTTGGTCCCAAACGGCCACTACCGGGGACACGCCCACGGGCCGCGAGGATCCCACCTACTTCTGGGATGCGGGGCGGGATCGACTCACGGTCTTCTCCGGACGCAACGACAACGACCGAGCGGTGCTGTTCGATGATGGATATGAGCTCGACTTGGTCGCCGCTGACTGGGCTCGGGTTGATGCGGATGTCATGCCTCCCGCGCGATGGCGAGCTTCCGCGGCTGTGGATCCGGCGAGTAACCGCGGCTACATGTTCGGAGGCTGGCGGGACTTCGGGGGTCGCGATGCATTCAACGACACGTGGAGCTACGACCTCGAAAGCCGCACCTGGACCAGGGTGACCGTCGAGTAGACCCGCAAAATCGAGTCGGGTGGCACAAGTTGACCCACGCGCTACGCTGAAATCACTTGGTTTTTCGCGGGCACGCGGATTGCTTATCTTAGGCGCATATCAGGAGGAAGAGGATGCGCAGTTTTTGGGTGGTTCTTTGCTTGGTGGTGGCTGGCGGTCTCATCGGCTGTGCCAACAATTCCGAAGTTAGTCAGGAAGGTAGTCAGTACGAGGCCGCGCTACGGCAGGCCAGGACGTGCGGTGAGGTCCTCGAAGCGATCCAAGAGGACGCGATCGCGAAGGCGGACCTCGAGCTCAAGGCCTTCGTGGACGAGAGCTACTATGGTCGTGGTGGACTCGTGATCTTCGACGGTGTCGCCGAGGGTGGCTTTCTCGACTCTGGTGGCCTTGCACCCACCGCGAGCGACGATTCCGGCGATGCGCCTTCCGGCGTTTCCGACACGAACCGCCAGGTGGCGAGTGTCGACGAGGCTGACATCGTGAAGGTCGGTGATGGTGGCACCAAGCTCTACGTGATCCGCGGCAACGGGTTTCACGAGTTCGATTCTTGGCCGGCCGCAGACACCTCGAAAGTCGCCGACCTCGAGATCGAAGGGAACGCCATCGAGATGTTCGTCGAAGGCGACCGTGCGGTCGTGTTCTCCAACGTGTATGGCGTTGTTGCCCTCGACGACGGCGATCTTTGCAGCGGCGGGGGTGGGGGCCCCGAGCCCGTGGGGATCACCGCGGACGAGGCGTACTATTACTGCGGGCGCTCGTACGTGAAGACGACCGTCATCTCGCTCGAAGGCGATACGCCCGAGGTCATCCGAGAGATCTATGTCGACGGCTACTACACATCGTCGCGAAGGCACGACGACATCGTTCGTGCCGTCGTTCAAACCAACATGCAACAGCCTCCGACGGTGCCGCAACTGTGGGAGTTTCTGTACAGCGTCGAGCCTTATCCAGAGACGCGAGAGGAGGAGATCGCGCGAGCTCGCATCTGGGCGATGGTCGCGAAGGCGGCAATTCGCGAAACGACTCTCGAGCAGTGGCTCCCAGCCTGGGGTGAGCGGATCGATGGCGAGGTTCAAGAGCAGTCGCCTCAATGCTCGGACTTCTACTCTCCATCGCCCGGCTTCACCGGCTACGGGATGACGCAGATCCTCGGGATCGACATCGACGGCGGCGGCGAAGCGACCATCACGTCGATCTTGGGGTGGGCGTCTCAGGTCTATGCAAACGCCGATGTGTTGATTCTGACCCAGCCCGATTATGGTTGGTTCGATCGCGACATCGATCATGATCGCACCGCCGTTCACCGGTTTGCGGTTTCGTTCGAACGGCAGCGAACTCCGTATCAGGGCTCGGGTTTCGTGCCAGGCGTCGTGAGCGACCAGTTCTCGATCGACGAGCGCGGCGGCGTCATCAGAATCGCCACGACCCGAACGACTTGGCAGGAGTTCAGCAACGCTGATGTTTGGATCCCACCGGTCACCCACAACTTCGTCAGCACCATGAGCCTCGACGAAGGTCAGCTCATCGTCGTTGGCGCGACACCGCCCCTGGCTGAGGGCGAACGGATCTTCTCGGCGCGGTTCATCGGCGACATCGGATACATCGTCACGTTCCGTCAGATCGATCCCCTGTTCGCCATCGATCTCAGCAACCCCGAGAATCCTAGGGTCCTCGGTGAGCTCAAGATCCCTGGGTTCAGCGACTACATGCACCCCCTCGGCGATGATCATCTGCTGACTATCGGCCGGGATATCGATGAGCAGACGCAGTTCGACAACGGCACGGCGCTACAGATCTTCGATGTATCGGACCCGACGAAGCCGGTGCAAAAATTCAAGGCACTCGTAGGTGAAGGCTTTTCCGAGGCCAACCACAATCACAAGGCGTTCAACTTCTACGCCGATAAGGGGCTTCTCGCGTTTCCGTTCGTTTCCTACGAGGGAAACTTCTCGAGCACCCTCGAGCTCTGGGACGTCAGTGCGGAGAACGGTTTCTCGCGACGCGGAAGTGTCGATCACTCGACGCTCGTCACGAACGACTGCGGCAACTGGATGCCCCCAGTCAACGGCGGGTTCGTGGGGGACGCGTTCTACTACGATTGTGGATATCTGCCGCAGGTGTCACGCGGGGTGTTCATCGACGAATACATCTACTCGATCAGCCACGGCGGCGTGTTGGTCCACAATGTGGGCGATCTCGAAACGACCGTAGCAACCGCGACGTACTGAGCCAGCACCAGCGTCCGCACCTACCGGAGTTGGGCGTCTAGCCGTCGCACTTCGGCCTTCGCCCGGGCGAGCCGGATGAACCGGGGAAGCTCGTTGGAGCCTGCGGCGTACGGCTGCAGTGCATCGATGTCGACGGATTCGTCCGCGCTGTAGGCGCGTAGGGCTTCTAGGATCGCGCGGTCTCGAGATGACAGGGCCTCGAGATTGTTCGGTGCTTGCCCGAACCCGAGCGCATGGCGGGCCAGACTTGCTTGGTCGTCCGGCGCGACGTGGGCGTGCGTCAGGCTCTCGTACAGGGTTGCGAGGACGGAGGTTAGGCTTTCAACATCGGCGACGGACTTCTGTTTCGCGAGCTCGATGAGTGATTGACGCACGCGTCCCTGGCCTGCGAGAAGTCGCAGTCGCAGAGACTGGGACTGAGGATGAAGCTCGGATCTGCCCACCCCCGAGGCTTCGAGAATCGCCATCGCCTCATCCACGTGACCTAGGCGCGCTTCGATCGTGGCTAGGGGTAGGGCGTAGTGAAGCTCGTTGGAGATGAGGTCGCGTGTTTCTTCAGGCGTGAGCTGAACGGACCAGCTCGGAATCCCGTCGTACTCGAAGAGGCCGCCCACAGGCATCTGAACATATGTGGCTTCCAGCTTCATGAGATCGTCTCGATCGTTGGGGCTCGCTTTCAAAGATAGCGCCCAACCGAGGTCTCTTGCGGCTCGCACCTGGTCGGTGTGCACACACGTGCGCTCGGCGACCGCTTGCGCACGTTCGAGAAACTCGAGCCCCGTGTTTCGAAGCCCGGCGCGCGTGCGTGCAGTGCCGACGGCGTGGAGCGCGAAAGGATTGTTCGGATTCCGCTGCACCTCGTATTCCCACAACGAAGACGACGATGCGAATACCCGCGAGTGGAGCGCCGTAACGACGGCGAAGCCCATGATGAGCACTGCGATTGCGACAGCGCTCACTCTTCCAACTGCCGGTCGTCGGTCGAGGAGCCACAACACTCCGCGGGCCAAGACAGAGGCCACACCCAGCATCGGGAGGTATAGAAACCGATCCGCGGTCAGATTGCGACTGCCCAAGTCGAGTAGGTTCACGACCGGTAGCAGCGGAACCATGAACCACAGGGCGTCTGCGAACAGCGGACGCCACGCGTTTCGGCGGAGTGCCACGATCCCCAACCCCGCGCTTGCCCCAACGAGGAGCGTCCCGCCGATCCACCAAGCGGCCGGCAATGACTCCCCCGCGTCACACGAATAGATCCGCATGCCGGGGAATGCAGTCGGGCTCCAAGGGGCGAGGATTTGCTGGGCATACAGCCCAAACGAGGCGAGAACCCGGGGCGCCGCGTCGCGGACTTCGCCCGAGGGAAGGTCTATATCGACCATCCAAATCCGCGCGATCAGCGCCGCGACGACGGGGGCCGTCAGGGCTACTGACGCCCCTCGGTTCCGACGTTCTTGGACTAGAAATCGATCGGCCAAGAGCAGCGGCGCCGCGACGACGGCGGACTCCTTCGCGAATAGCGCCAACGCGAGCAGAATTCCCGCGAGCCAATTTCGGTTGGAGTCGAAAGCGAGCGCGCCCAAGAGCACGAGCGCGCACATCCAGAGCTCCGTGCTTCCCGAGATCCACGAAACGGCCTCGGCTCGGCTTGGATGGAGCGCGAAAACGGCGCTGCCCAAGCTGATCGCGACCAGGCGATGGGTCTGGTTCCCTTTCGGCAGTCGTCGTGCAAGCCAGAAGAATGCCAAGATGCAACACAGTAAGTGCAACGCAAGACTGACTACTCGGTAACCCACGGCGTGAAGGCCAAAGAGTCGGTACTGGACGATGTAGGCCAGCGTGACGAGCGGCCGATAGAGGTGGTTGTAGGTCTCGTTCGCTTCGACCGCGTTTTCTGAAACGTTCCAGAAATGCGTCGTGAGTGCTTCGCGGTAGCGCTCCGGCCGTTGAACATACTCGTTGGTGCGGATGAGGCCGTTGTCGTCCCAGGTAAACTGGTCGCTGAGCCCGGGGATGAAGATCAGAACGGTGAGAAGACCCAAGAGGATCAACGCAGCGCCGCACCAACGTCGCGAGGTCACCGGGGGGATACTATCGTATGCGTAGAGCAGGGCGGAAAAACGGCGTCATTCGTCAAACTCCGCCCTGAGCTGCTCCAACCTCTCGTGCGCCTCGCTCCACTCTTCGAGCGACCGCTCCAGCTCCGCTTGTGCCGCCCGCATCTCTTGAATCACCGCGTCCCGCTTGTCTGCGTCGTCATAGAGCTCGGGCTTGCTGAGGTCTTCGGTGTGCCGAGCGACCGCTTCCTCCAGCTCCGCGATCCGTTTCTCGAGCGTGTTCACACGCTTCTCTAGCGGCTTGAGCTCGCGGTTCTGTTCCGCCCGTAGCTCGGCGTCGCGACGTCGCCGTTCTTTGCGCGCGTGCCGACTCTTCTTTTGGCCCTCCGGCTTTACCGCGGTTTCGGTGGCCGGGGTGATGTCTCGTTCCTGGCAGGACCAGAGGTAGTCGTCGAGCGTGCCGGAGTAGCTTTCTACTCGTCCGTCGTGAACCACCCATAGCTTCGTTGCGAGTCGCCGAATGAAAGCTCGGTTGTGGCTGACGAACAAGAGCGTGCCATCGAATGTCGCTAGAGCGTCGGTCAATGCCTCGGCGGTTTGAAGGTCGAGGTGGTTGGTGGGCTCGTCCATCAGAAGAACGTTGCCTGGCCTCACGAGGATTTTGGCGAGAGCGACGCGCGCCCTTTCACCACCGGACAGCACCGACACGCGCTTTTCCATCGCGAGCTCGTCGAACAAGAGCCCGCCCAGAACCGTCCGGACCCGCTCGGCGCTCGACCCGTCGCTCGAACGCATGACTTCTTGGTAGGCGGTGTGCTGGAGGTTCAACGCATCGGCGTGATGCTGGGCGAAGTACCGCACTTCTGAAAGTCCCGGCAAGTGCACGCGGCCTACCGTCGGCTCGATCTCGCCGGCGAGGATCTTGAGGAGCGTCGTTTTGCCTGCTCCGTTGGGGCCCACGATGGCGATGCGGTCGCCTCGCTCCACTGCGAGGGTGATCCGATCCAGCGCGACGAGTTCCCCGAACGATTTGGAGAGCTCATCGACCCGAAGTGGCACGCGTGGACCGCGCGTGGTCGGTGGAAACGAGAAATGGCTCTGTCGCGCCGAGCGATGCAGCTCGATGGTCTCCATCTTTTCCAACATTCGAACCCGGCTCTGGACCTGCGCAGCCTTGCTAGCTTTGGCCCTGAATCGCCGCACGAACTGCTCGAGGTGTGCCTTCTCTCGTTCGAGGTTCTTCGCGCGGTTCTCGAGAACCTGCCGTTCCTCGTCGCGCTGCTTCAAATAGCGCTCGTAGTCGCCACGGAACGTTCGAACCCCCTCGGGCTCGAAGCTCACGACCCGATTGACCTGCTCGTTGAGAAACTCGCGATCGTGAGAAACCAAAAAGAGTGCCTGGTCGTAGACGCGTAGGAACTTCGAGAACCACGCCACCGACGGCATGTCCAAGTGGTTGGTTGGCTCGTCGAGAAGCAAGAGGCCTGGCTTTTGAAACAACAGCGAGGCCAGAACGGCGCGCATCTTCCAGCCGCCACTCAGCTCGGAGAGCAAGCGACTGTGGTCACTCTGCGAGAATCCCAGCCCGTGGAGGATTTGCTTGGCCTCGTGCTCGGAGAACCGGGCATCGAGGTCCGCCATGCGCTCATGAAGCTCCGCCACGTTACTGGCGGCGTCGACCAGCTCGGCCTCGTCGGCCCCTCCCGAGCTTTGAAGCGTCGCCAATCGTGACTCGACCTGCTCGAGTGCGTCGCGCAACCCTGGCCGCTCGACCACGCTGTCGTAAACGAATGAGAGAAGCGGTTGATCGGGGAACTTTGCGATCTCTTGTGGCAGGAAGCCAACTCGGATCCCTTCGACCGTGATGATTCGTCCACCGTCGGGTTCGAGCTCTCCGGCAAGCAGTCGCAACAAGCTCGACTTCCCTGAGCCATTCGGGCCCACGAGGCCGATATGATCCCCTTCATGGATCTGCAAGCTCAGCCCGTCGAGAAGTGTCTCGCCTCCGAGTGTCAGCGACACGTCATTGAGCGCGGCCAGCGTTGCCAAATCAATCCTCTGGAAGCAGCTCCGAACGGATCTTGATCTCGTTGAGCAAGGTTCGATGCACCGGACACCGCGCGGCCATTTCAAAGAGGCGTTCGCGTTGCTCCTGTGTGAGGTCCCCTTCGAGCTCGAGCTCCTTGTCGATCACGTCCACCATGCCGGATTCTGTTTCGGAGTCCTCGACATCTTTGGCGTGGACTCGGTTGTGTCGGAGCTTGACCCGCACTCCCTCGAGCGGCCACTCCTTACGTCGCGCGTACATTCGAAGGGTGATCGAGGTGCAGGCACCGAGGCCTGCGAGCAGAAGCTCATACGGCGTCGGGCCGAGGTCGGAGCCCCCGACCGTCACCGGCTCATCCGCGGGGAAAACATGGCCCCGCGCTCGGATCCTCTGGAGGTATCCGGTTGCCTTTCCTTCGACCACGACCCCGCCCTCGGGCGCATCCTCAGGCACTTCCTCGATGTCCTCCGGTAGGTAGCGACTCGCCCACGCCCTCAAGACCGTAGCCACGTACGCCGCATCGGCCCGGCGACCGAGCAGGTGGTCGGCGCCATCCAACGAAATGAAGCTTTTTGGATGTCGTGCGACTTCGTAGATCAACCGCGCGTTGTCGACGTCGACGATGTTGTCTTGTGGGGAATGGAAGATGAGCAGGGCCCTCTCGAGAGATCGGATCTTCTCCTTGTTGCAGTGCGCTTCGAGATCGTCGAGGAAGGCCTTCCGAATCGTGAAGGGACGGCCGCCGAGGTCCACTTCAGCTTCCCCATGCTCTTCGATTTCTTCGATCGATGTGCCGAATAGCCGGGCGACGTGCTGAGGCTCGACGGGTGCGCCGATCGTCGCCACACCGACGACTTCTGGAATCTGCGACGCGGCCGCCAGCACGGCCGACCCACCGAGGCTATGGCCTACCAACAAAGAGGGTGCGTGATGGCGCTCTCTCAGAGCGTTCGCGGCAGCAACGACATCCTCCACGTTGTGCGAGAACGTGGTGCCGCTGACGTCACCCTCGCTCTCGCCAAGGCCGGTGAAGTCGAATCGCAAGGTTGCAATGCCCTGCGCCGCCAGCGCCGCACTGATTCGTGCGGCCGCCTTGCTTTCCTTCGAGCACGTGAAGCAGTGCGCGAAGATCGCGTACGCTATCGGGTCGATTGCTGGCAGATGGAATCGCCCCGCCAGCGTTTGACCCTCACTACCCGCAAATTCGAATCGTTCGATTTCCGTCATAGAGCCTCCAAGAAGGCCCAATGTACAACGGCGCCCGACGTTAGGGATCTATTCGGCGGCTTCGAGTTGGAGTGGGAGTTGGGCGGGATCGTCGTAGCCGAACTCTTGAAAGACGTCGCGGAGCTCGCTGTAGACTTCCTCCTCCGTAATACCGAAGAAGTCGAGCCCGAAGTCGCGCGAGCTCTCCCAATCACGGTGCACCTCGACGGCTTCGTCGAGCTTGGCTTCGAAGGCTTCGCTGACCGGCATGTCCAGTCGGCCGTATAGGCCGAGGATGGTCGACTTCGGATCCTGGACGAGGTCTTCGTAGCGAATGACAATAAACTGGTCTCTCGGGATCTCTCGTCGGCACTCGAGCGCGTAGCGATAGTAGTCGTAGCCGAGCTGCTTCAGCGCCTGAATCTCCTCACCGTCCGGCCGGATGCTCGGCGAGTGCGCTTTCCAAGCCTGGTAGAACATATTCAAGAATGACGGGAGAGAATCGATCGGATTGCGGACCAAATACACGAAGGCCGCATCCGGGAAGCGCTCGTGCATCGACCGCACGAAGGGTGCGAAGAAGACGTTCTTATTGAGGAAGCGCTTGCCGCCGGCCTCGTACACGTGACGCTTGAGGGTGTTCTCGTATGAATCCATGAATGCAGCACGCTGCTCGGAGCTTTGTCGATCGAGCCAGGTCTGACTTTGGAGGTCGTCCATGAACGGAAACAACAATCCGGTCGTGGGGGACTGAAGATTCCAGAGTTGGGTGCACACGTCCTCCTCGGGCTGGCCGAGGCTCAGATGATGGACCTCCGTCCAACGGCTTTCGAACGGGTCGTTGAAGAAATCGTAGATACGATTGAGCGCGCCGCCGACCCTGGTCTCAGCGGCCTTCACGAGTCGCTGGAACATTCGGGTCGCGGTGACCGACGGGAAGATAGTCTGGTAGAGCTTGACGGTCGTGAAGACGTCCTCGTCCATGCTGATCAGCCGATGCGCGAGGGTCGTGCCGCTGCGGGGATTCGCGAACACGAAAACCGGCCGGTCGATCTTCTGGTCTCGGTACTCGGGGTAAAGCACCTCGTCGAGGGCACGGAATGTGACCGTGGCCTGACGGAGGGCCACGTAGATCGATCCAATCCAGGCGGTGGTGACCAGACGGCCGACGGTCGGCTTCTTGAATAGGACGTCGCGAATCTCGCGAAGCCCCTCTTTGTTCATGTACATCGCGGTTTCACCGGGGGGAGCAGTGAATACCCCCACCGAGCAGTCTAGGGTCGCTTCACGCAATTGCTGGAAAAACCGAGTCAACGGGGGAGCGGTCCGGCTGAACGGTCTTTGTTCAGGGGCGAGCGGGGCCCCTCATTCGTCGGTCACGCACCCCTCGGAAGCCGACTTCACATTTTTGATGTACTTGTAAAGGGTACCGCGACGGGCCTTGAGTGGTGGGGCTTTCCATTCCGCCTTCCGCTGCTCCATCGCGGCTTCGGGGACGTCGACAGCGATCGTTCTCGCCTCCGCATCGATGGTGATGACGTCGCCATCCCGCACCAGGGCGATTGGCCCGCCCTCCTGCGCTTCGGGCGTGATGTGCCCGATGATGAACCCATGCGAGCCACCCGAGAACCTGCCGTCGGTGATCAGCGCGACGTCTTGGCCGAGGCCGGCACCTATGATCATCGAAGTCGGTGACAGCATCTCGGGCATCCCCGGTCCGCCCTTGGGTCCCTCGTACCGAATGACCACGACGTGGCCCTTTTCGATCTCGCCCCGTTCCATTGCAGCGAGCATGTCTTCTTCACAATCGAAGACCTTGGCGTGGCCTGTGAAGTGAAGGCCCTCTTTGCCCGTGATCTTCGCCACGCTGCCATCGGGCGCGAGGTTACCGCGTAGGATCGTCAGATGCCCGGTCTTCTTGATCGGCTCTTCCCACGAATGAATGACATCCTGCCCTTCACTGAGCCCAGGCAGCTCCACAAGGTTCTCGGCTAGCGTCTTCCCAGTGACCGTCAGGCAATCGCCGTGAAGCACGCCCTTGTCGAGCAGGTACCGC
>JAPUKT010000133.1 GCA_027295555.1 Deltaproteobacteria bacterium | reverse complement strand
CTGCTGGGACCGGTTGACTCATCCTGCGAAGGCAAACGCGAGGAACCGCCATAGGTGGGGCTGCATAGGCAGCATGCTAGCCGTTCGGAGCACCGGCGCTCCTCCACGCAAAGCGACTTTCTTGAGTTGACCTTCTGCCCAAAACCCAACCCACTCGCCGTCGGGAGAAAAGAACGGACTTCGAGCGCCCTCGGTGCCTCGAACCGGCGTCGCCGCCGCTTCCGAGCTTGTCGAGGATCTTGTAGTGGGCGACGGTAGTTCCGATCATGGTCTCACTCGCGTTCGGCATGTGAGTAGCAGCCGACGTGGGATTACCTCGCTCCGCACCCGCTCTCGCAGTTAGTCCATCGCCGCCACCCGTGTAGTCATCGCCAAACTGAAATCTTCTGAATCGATTCCGTGAGCCGGCTCCGCGCTCCTATTCCTGTGCGAGCGCACGGACCGGGTCGATGCGGGTGGCCCGCCGCGCGGGTACGACACAAGCGACCAGTGCCACGACCCCCAGGACGGCCAATACCAGGCCGACGACACGCGGATCCATGGACGACACCCCGTAGAGCCGGCTCTCGATGACTCGACCGAGCGCCATCGCCCCGCCTAGCCCGAAAACCAGACCCAGGGCTAGAACGAGCAAACCGTCTCGCAGTACCAGCCGAAAGATCTCGGAAGGGTTGCTGCCAAGGGCCACGCGGATGCCGATCTCTCGCGTGCGCAGCTGCACCAGATAAGCCAGCACACCGTAGATCCCGAGTGCCGCCAGCAGCAACGCGGCAAGGCTGAACCCTGCGGTCAACAGCATGGGCGTGCGGCGATCGGTGAGAGAGCGTTCGAGCCGCTCCGGCATCGTGCGGATATCGAAGAACGGAAGCTCAGGGTCGAGCTCGGCAAGCGCTCCGCGAATCGGTCCGACGAGCGAGCTCGGATCGGCTGAGCTCTTTATTGCAAAGTCCAGGCCTCGGATCGGCGACTGCGATATCGGGAAGTAGTAAGCTCCTACCGCGTCTCGCTGGGAGGTGAGACCGCGCATTTTGATCGTCCCCACGATGCCGACGATGTCGAAAAAATCGGCATTCTCCGGATTGGTGAAGTCTTCGGACCCGGTCGGCATCCACATGCGCTTTCCGAGCGCGTTGCCTTCGGGCCAGAAGCGTGCCGCGAGTGCCTGGTCGATGACCATGACCTGGCGCCCTTCCGTAATGTCCCGCGCGTCGAACGACCTTCCCTCGACCACACCGATCCCCATCGTCTCGAAATAGCCCGGACTGACGGTGACGTTCGTGGGAGAGATGGCCGATTCCCCGGGTTGCATGACGTGGCCTTCCGCGAAGATGACGCTGTCGGAAAAGCCGATCCCGAATGGAATGTTGCTGGTGATGCCCGCCTGATCGACCCCTGGCAGCCTCCGGATGCGCGCGAGCGCCTCGTCGACGAAGCGTTTACGATCGTCGGCTTCCTCGTAACGGTTTTGCGTCAGCACGACCGTCCCGGTGAGCACGCGGTCCGGGTCGAAGCCGGGATCGACGGCCAAGAGCTGACGAAATCCCGCAATGAGTAGACCGGCCCCAACGAGGAGTACCAGAGCCCGCGCGATTTGTACGACAACCATGCCTTTGCGCAGGACGCTCATCCGACGGCCCGCAGTGCCGGTTCGCCCCTCCTCACGAAAGACCGAGGTGAGGCGGACGCGCAATATGCTGACGACGGGTATCACCGCGACAAGGATGCCTACCGCGAGGGCCAGGCCGAACGTGAAGAGGACCGCGGTGGCGTCGAGCTGGATCTGAGCGCCGCGGGTCAGCTCACCGACGCCCATCGCGTCGAGGGCGCTCATGCCGACCTGCGCGATGAGGAGACCGAGTCCGCCGCCTACGAGAGTCAGGGCGAGGGTCTCGGTCACCAACTGCTGGACGACGCGTCGGCGTGAGGCGCCGAGCGCGAACCGGGTCGCCAGCTCTTTCGCGCGTGCCGTGGAGCGCACCAGCGACAAGTTGGCCACGTTCACGCCACCGATGAGCAGTACGAAGGCAACGCCGCCCCACAACAAGTAAAGATTCGCCCGAACATCCCGCACCAGATCCTCATGCAGGAAGAAGAGCGGCGTGTGGAACCCTGCATCGATGAGCAGCGGTTTGAGCTCCGGGGTCTTGTCCATGTTCGCGGTGTTGAGGACATTGATCCTGTCCTGCGCCAGCTCGAGAGAGATGCCTGTTTTCAGCCGGGCCATCAAGTTGAAGTTGTTGCTGTGATAGGCCATGCGCCGCTCGGGGTCGAATGTCAGGGCGGTCCAGAGTCGTATGCCGTCGTCGAGAAAGACGAAATCCTTCGGCATGATCCCGACCACTGAATAGGGGCGCCCGTCGAGACGCAGATCGCTGCCGAGAACCGCGGGGTCCCCTGCGTAGAGTTGCTCCCACAATGCGTGGCTGAGCACAGCGACGTCATGGCTTCCCCATTCCCCCTCTTCCTCGGAAAAGGTACGGCCGATGGCGGCCTCCGCACCTAGCAGCTCGAAGAAGGAAGGCGTGACTTCCCGCGTGGTAATCCGTTGCTGCACGCCGTCGATGCCGACGCTCCGTCCCCTGGTGTCGTAGGCGGCGACTTCCTCGAAAACGTCGGTCAAGGCGCGGCGGTCGTAATAGTCGGGGACACCGTTGCTGCCGCGCCCCACGACGCCCGCGCCGGGATAGGCGTTCCACATGGTGACGATCCGCTCGGCCTCCGGAAACGGCAGCGGGCGAAGCAGGACGGAGTTCACCACGCTGAAGATGGTCGTGTTGGCCCCGATGCAGAGCGCAAGCGTGAGCGCGGTGGTGATGAAGAAGCCCTTTTCCCTGAACAGCTGGCGGACGGCGAATTTGAGGTCTTGCAGCAACGATTCCATGGAACCTCCTGAGGGCCCGTGTCTTTCGCCTAGTACGAAATAAGCGAGCGCAGGGTTCCTTTTTCTTGCTAGAAGCTGTCTCGGGCGTGGGAGACACCGTCTGGATCTATGACACCGCGACACTCGAGCTCATCAAGACTGTCTATGCCGGCGGCGACTTCATGTTGCCACCCGTCGAGATCCCGAACCCCGCCACATCACAAGAGTAGCTTCATAGCGATCGACGCCTACCGTCACGTCTTTCTCTAGCGTCCGATGTCGAATTGCTTCGTGTATTTGACGATGAGCTGCCGGCCCTTCGGGCCTCGATCGAACCCGGTGCGATCGAACATACCGAGGTGTTGGATATCGTTGTAGACGACGTAGAGGCCGGTGCCGGCGGTGTTCAGCCACCCGAAACGGACGTTGCTTC
>JAPUKT010000132.1 GCA_027295555.1 Deltaproteobacteria bacterium | reverse complement strand
CTGGTGGTTGTACAACCACCGGACTCAAACCCCCCCCCCCGCCTTGGGGGCGACGCTGGTGGGTTGGACAAGTGGTTTCTTATTTTTTCCAAAAACCCCCGCCACACTCACACGCGCGCGCCGCCGTCGCGCACGACATTTCCTCTCCCTGCGCGCGGAGCCCTATATCCCCGCACTGCCGCCAATGGTCAAGTGTCGGAACCCACCTTGACCCCTACCGCAAGGCCGTCCGGTGTCGGGACGCACAGGGACAAGTAGTGGTCCGCCATTTCCTCGTGAAAGCGCCGCATGGCCGCGGCGTCCTCCCTGTCCTCCAGGAGATGGCCGAACAGGTACGCGTTATCGCCGATGAGGAGCCCACCGTCTCGCAGGTTCGCGGTGGCCCAGCGCCCGTATCGATCGTACCGAGCTTTGTCCGCGTCGACGAACACGGCGCAAAACGGACCGGAATCACTGAGCTTCGGCAGGACATCGAGCGCGTCGCCCTCGATGACCGTGATTCTATCCTCGTACCCCCCGTCCTCGACCACCTCACGAGCGACTGCCGCGTGGCTCGCGTCGGCCTCGATGGTCCACAAATGGCCGTCCGCCGGAAGCGCGCGGGCCATCCAAAGCGCCGAATAACCCGCCAAGGTCCCGATCTCGACGACCTTGCGGGCTCCGGCGAGACGGAGGAGGACCTCCAATAGCCGCCCTTCGGCAGGCCCTAGCTGGATCTCGGGCATTCCGTGGGCAGCGGGAGCGGTGAACGCCCGGTTCAAACCAGGGTCGGCGGGATGGTGGGTACGGGCTGCCCAGTCTAGGATCTGTGGGGTGGCATACCGGTCGCCGGATCGAGAAGCTTGATCAGCCATAAAAACTCCAAATATCTGAGAACTCTCTTCCTCTGATATCGATATTTTCCGTTGGTACCGTTACAATCCAGAGGTGCAGAGACCGTCGTCACCGCCGCCCGCACCGCCACCAAACACTCCTCTCGGCGCCTACACACTGGTCGACCGAATTGCGGTTGGAGGGATGGCAGAGGTGTTTCGCGCACTCGAGCCTCGTTCTGTTGGTGAGCCTCGCGTCGTCGTTCTGAAGCGCATGCTGCCACACATCGCCGACGAATCGTACGCCCACGAGATGTTCGCGGAAGAGGCGCGACTCGCCAGTCACGTCACCCACCCGAACGTCGTTCACGTTTTGGGTCATGGGGAAATCGAAGGGCAGCCGTACCTTACGCTCGAATACGTCCCGGGCTGCGATCTCTGGCGGCTCAACCGAAGACTGACGCGCGATAGCAAGAGGCTCGAGCACGACCTTGTCGTGTACTTGATACGTCAGGTCCTGGCCGGCCTCGATGCGGTGCACAGCGCGACCGATCAAAACGGCAGCGCGCTTGGGATCGTCCATCGCGACATCAGTCCTTCGAACGTCCTCATTTCGATCCACGGCGACGTCAAGATCGCCGACTTCGGTATTGCGCGGTCCCATGTCGATCTGTTCGCGACGGATACCGTGGCGCGTGCCAACGGCAAGCTTGGGTATCTGGCGCCCGAACAGGTTTCGGGGGGCAACGTCGATCAGCGCGCCGATCTGTTTTCGACCGGTGTGATCGCCGCCGAGCTCTTCATGCGCCGACCGCTTTTCGCGGGGGGGAGTGAGCTCGCCGTACTGCTTGCAATTCGCGACGCCCAGGTGCATCCGTTCGTCGAGTTCCTGCCTCAGCTACCCGAGGGGCTTGGTGAGGTGGTGCTGAGCGCGCTCTCGTCGAACGTCGAGGAACGCCCGCCTACGGCGCGCGCTTTCTGGGCAGCACTCGAGCCGTGGCAAAGCCGCCCCGAAGAAGTCTTGTGCGCCGAGCTCGCTGAAATCGTTGCGGAGATCGCCGCAGAAACGCGCACGCGAAAAACCTCGGCAGACACGGTGCCCAAGGCCACGATGCCTCCGACACCGATATTGCTTGCAGGCGAGCATCCGAGCACGACCAATGTCACACCGCTCGAGTACAAGATCCGAAAGCCAAATGGCGCAACGGTCGGGCCGCTCCCTTACGCCAAGGTCGTCGAGGCGGTAGCGACCGGACAGGTCACCGGCGAAGACAACATTGCCGTTGCCGGAGGGGACTTCCAGCCACTGTCCTCGCACCGAGATCTGTACCGACATCTTCCCCCGTCTCGGATGACACCTACGACGACGCGCATCGCCTCCGCCGCGGCAGCCGATCGAAGCATGGAGTTCGAAAACGGCGGCTTCGTCATCGCGCTGGTGCGCACCGTGGTCACGCGGCGGACCGGCCTTTGGCTCTGCGAGCAAGGGGGCGTCCGCAAAGAGGTCTACACAAAGCTCGGCGTGCCGGCTTTCGTGACCAGCAACCTCGCAGGGGAGCTCCTCGGCGAGCACCTCGTCAAGAAGCGTGTGATCAACCGAAGCGAGCTCGACATGGCGCTCGCGGTCATGCCTCGCTTCGAGGGTAAGCTCGGGGACACCTTGGTTGCGTTGGGGCTCGTCGAGCCGCTCGAGCTCTTCCAGCACATCGCCGAGCAGGTGCGCGAGAAGCTGCTCGACCTGGTCACGTGGGCATCCGGTACTGCGACCTTCTACGAGGGGGTCGACCCGCCGAGCAGCGGCTTCCCGCTCCGGCTGGACCCCTGGGAGATCCTCGATCGCGGACTCCAGCGAAGAATCGCAGCCGGATTCGAGAGCGAGCTCATCCTGGAACGGGGACAGCACCGCGTGGTGCAGGCCGACCGCATCGACACGGCCGTCGCAACCGCCAATCTTCCGGCCGACATTCAGACGACGCTGAAACTGTGCGAGGAGCCCCATACGGTCGACGAGCTGGTCGAGTTCGTGACCGCCCAGCCCGAAACCGCGGATCCGCAGCGCGGCTATCGCGTCGTGGCGATTCTCCTGGCCCTCGGCGCGATCCACTGGACATAGGCCTCGCGCTCCTTGACCGTTGGAGGGGTGGCTGCTAGCTCTTCGCCGGCTTTTTCGCGTCGAATTCCAGAGGAGTAGCTATGTCCAACGTACGTGTCCTCGTGTCTGACAAGCTCGCCGAGGCGGGCCTCGACGTTCTGCGTGAGGCGTCTGGTGTCGACCTCGAGTTTCGGCCCGGGATGAGCGAAGATGAGCTCTGCGACGTCATCGGCGACTACGATGGGCTCATCATTCGTTCGGGAACCCAGGTCACCCCGCGAGTCGTCGAAGCGGCGGACAAGCTCCGTGTGATCGGTCGTGCAGGCATCGGTATTGATAACGTCGACATTCCCGCTGCGAGCCGACGCGGAATCGTGGTCATGAATACGCCAACGGGGAACTCGGTCACCACGGCCGAGCACGCCCTTGCCCTGCTGGCTTCGCTCGCACGGAAGATTCCTCAGGCTGTCGGATCGATGCGTGGAGGGAAGTGGGAGAAGAGCAAGTTCCAAGGCCGTGAGATCGCCTACAAGACACTCGGCGTCATCGGCCTAGGCAACATCGGACGCATCGTGGCGGACCGCGCGCAAGGTCTGAAGATGAAGGTGATCGGCGTCGATCCCGTCTTGAGCAGCGAGCGTGCGGCGGAGCTTGGCATCGAGCTCGTGGAGCTCGACGAGCTTCTTTCCCGCGCGGACTTCATCACGATTCACGCGCCACTCACGCCGGACACGAAGAACCTGATCAGCGACGCTGCCTTCGACAAGATGAAAGATGGCGCGTTACTGGTGAACGCTGCGCGTGGCGGAATCGTCGACGAGGAGGCACTCGCCAGGGCGATCACGGACGGCAAGATCGCGGGCGCCGCCCTCGATGTATTCGGCCAGGAGCCTATCGACCCGAACAACCCGTTGCTCCAGCTCGACAACGTGCTGTGCACGCCGCACCTGGGTGCGTCGACCTCGGAAGCGCAGCAGCGCGTTGCGGTCGAGATCGCAGAGCAAGCGGTCGCCTATTTGAAAGACGGCATCATCAAGAACGCGGTCAACGTGCCCGAGCTTCCGGTCGAGATCGCGGAGCGCCTCAAGCCCTACATCGATGTCGCCACGGCACTCGGCAGTCTCGTCGGCCAGCTCGATCCGATCGACGTCCGTGAGCTTCGGGTCACCTGCACCGGCGAAGCGGGCGAGCTCGGTGTCACGCCGATCGCGCGTGCGGCGCTCGCCGGGTTTCTGCAACAACACCTCGAAGAGCCGGTGAATCCGATCAGCGCGCCTTACGAAGCGCGGGAGCGCGGGATCAAGCTCGCCGAAGTCAAAGAGCCAAGCGATCGCTACTCGACCACGATTCGCGTCACGGTCACGGGCGAAAAGGGCATTCACACGGCGACTGGAACACCGGGTCGCCGCAGTGAGCCTCGCCTCGTAGGCTTGGAAGGTTACGAGATCGACGCCGTCATGGAGGGCGACATCATCGTCATGCACAACCTCGATCGGCCCGGCGTGATCGGCGCGGTCGGCACCCTACTCGGCAGCCGAGGCATCAACGTGTCCAGGATGCAGGTCGGGCTCGACGAAAAGAGCGCGCAGGCCCTTGCGCTTTGGAACGTCGACTCGACCGTCAACAGAGGAGTGCTCGATGAGCTGCGCGCCATGGATCACGTGAGCAGCGTACACACGCTGAGGCTCTAACATGCCCCCCCAATCGCGACGGCGACGAACCGGGAGCGAGGCACGCCCGGGAGCCCCGAGCTCTGGCTTGCCGATGACCCCCCCCGGCGGGATGCGCGACCTGCTGCCACCGGCGTCGATGACACGGACCCTCCTGTGGCAGCGCCTGATGGAGACGTTCGATCTCTACGGGTACCAGCGCGTCACGACCCCCCCGTTCGAGTACGCTGAAGTGATCGAACGCGGGCTTGAGACCGTCGACCGCCGTGATCTCATCCGCTTCGTCGAACCGGACTCGGGCGAAGTTGCGCTTCTGCGGCCGGACATCACCCCGCAAATCGCACGCATTATCGCGACGCGACTTCAAGACCGTCCGGCACCTTGGCGGCTCTCGTACGAAGGCACCGTCGTTCGACGACGCCGAGGCCGGGCACGCAGGCAGCATCAAGTGCTGCAATGCGGGATCGAGTGTGTCGGTCTCAAGGGTCCCGAAGCCGATGCCGAAGTCATCGAAGTCGCCGTGCGTGCCTGTGAGGGCGTCGGGCTTCAGAACTTTCTCGTCGAGCTCGCGCAAGTGAAGATCGGAGCCGAAGTGCTCGATCACGTCCCTGCGAATGCGCGCGCGGCGGTGGTCGACACCCTTGCGGCCAAAGACGCCACGAACCTCGAGCGGCTGCTGAAGAGCGCTGGGGTCGTCGCAGCTGAGCGGAAGCGCTTGGGCACGCTTTGTGAGCATTATGGCGATCGGGCAGTGATCGCCGACGCGCGCCGCCGGCTCCGCAATGCCGCGGCCAAGCGCGCGCTCGACGAGCTCGAACGCGTCGTGGACCGCCTCGAGGCGGCGGGACTCGGAGATCGCGTGGGCATCGACCTGAGTGACCTTCGCCGGCAGAGCTACTACACCGGCGTCAGCATGACGCTCCTCGCCGAAGGTCCGGGCGAGCCGCTCGGCCTCGGGGGCCGTTACGATCACTTGCTCGGACGCTACGACGCACCGGCGCCTGCCACCGGCTTCGCCTTCGACGTCGAAAACGTCCTTTGGGCGCTTTCTGATGCGGGGATCTCGCTGAAGGCAAGGCTCCCGCTTCGCGTGCTGGTCGCGGGCGGCACCTTGGCGCGCCAACGCAAGACCGCCGGCCGCTGGCGGGCCGAGGGTGCGCGAGTCGCAACCGTGCCTGCCAAGACTGCCAACGAAGCCAAGCGATATGCGAAAGCGTGGGATTATGATTTATTGGTCTGGCAACAAGGGAGCGTCACGCGGTTGACGCGCCTGCGTGACGGTCGGTCTCGCGCGCTCAACACCGAGCCCGATGCCGCCGTGGTCGCCTCCGTAGTCTTTTGGGCCCGTAGTGGGGACGAGTGATGAGTGCAGTGGTGGTAGTTGGAGCCCAGTGGGGCGACGAGGGCAAGGGCAAGGTCGTCGATCTGTATGCCCCCTACGCACACCTCGTCGTTCGGTACGCGGGCGGGGCAAATGCCGGGCATACGCTAGTCGTCGGTGGCGAGAAATTGATCCTTCATTTGATTCCCTCGGGGATTCTCCACGAGGAGACCAAGTGTGTCGTCGGCCAGGGCACCGTCATCGACCCGGCGGTGTTGCTCAAGGAGATCCGCGCCCTCGGAGAACGCGGCGTGTCGACTTTGGCTCGCTTGCTGATCAGCCAACGCGCCCACGTGGTTCTTCCTCACCACAAGCTGATCGACGAGCTTCGAGAAGCGAAATCCGATTGCGCCATCGGCACGACGAAGCGCGGCATTGGGCCTTGCTACGAAGACAAGGTCGCCCGCCGTGGGATTCGCATGGGCGACCTCCTCGACGGGTCGCGTCTCGGCTCCAATCTCGAAGCCAATCTCCAAGCCTGGCGGCCGGTCATCAAAGACCTCGGTGGCACCCTGCCCGATGCGGAGTTGATCACAGCACAGTACGCCGAGCTCGGCGACACGCTGCGCGGCTACATAGGGGACGCATCGGCTGTCGTCCGTGAGGCGGTGGAGTCCGATCAGAAGATCCTCCTCGAGGGCGCGCAGGGCACGATGCTGGACATCGATAACGGAACCTATCCCTTCGTCACGAGCTCGAATGCGGTGGCGGGTGGTGCGTGCGCTGGAGCCGGCGTCGGACCCACCCACATCACGCGCGTGATCGGGATCGCGAAGGCCTACACGACCCGCGTCGGAGGAGGCCCCTTCCCCACCGAGCTCGAAGACGACACGGGTCAGAAGCTTCGAGATGCGGGCGCTGAATACGGCTCCACCACGGGACGACCTCGACGGTGCGGTTGGCTCGACCTCGTGGCCCTTCGGTACGCCGTAGCGGTCAACGGTCTCGATGAGATCGCGATCACGAAGCTCGATGTGTTGAGCGCCGTGCCCGAGCTCAAGGTCTGCATCGCCTACGAGCTCGACGGGCAGCGCCTCTCACATCTCCCCTACGAGCACATCGACGCCGTGACCCCGATCTACGACACCCTCGAAGGCTGGGACGATGAGCTCCCATCCTGTCGAACGCGAAGCGAGCTACCCATTGCCGCCCAGCGGTACCTCGAACGCATCGAAAAAGAGGTAGGCTGCCGGATCGGACTCGTGAGCGTCGGACCAGACCGCGAGGACACGGCCGACCTGCGAGACCCGTTCTACGGCTAGCTAGTGTGCGGATCTGTTCGCTTGTGGTCGGCTTACCTCCTCGCTCGCTCCCTGCGAGGTACAGACGTACCTCTCAGTCGCTCTCTGCGGGGGCGCTCGACCACAAACGAAAATCTCTCGCACACTACGTTTCCCCACACTGTGCCTAGCCCGCGACGCGGGCGGTGAAGTCGATCTCGACTCGGACGCCTCGCGGCAACGCGCCGGCCTGGATGCACACGCGCGCCGGGGGCTCGTGTCCCTCGAAATACTCGGCATAAACCTGATTCATTTTCGAGAATTCACTCATATCCGACAGATAGACAGTCGCTTTCACGACGTCTGCTGGAGTGGCCCCAGCCTGCGCGAGAACGGCATCTAGGTTCTTCAAGACCCGTCGGGTCTCGGCTTCGATATCTCCCTCGCCGACCAGCGATCCGCTGTCAGGGTCGAGCGCGATTTGCCCGGAGCAGAAAATCCATCCCCCGACAGACACGGCCTGGGAATACGGACCGATCGCGGCCGGAGCGCCATCGGTTTCGATTCGTTTGTTCGGCATGATTCCATGCTACTGCATACCGGCATGAAGGTCGCCACGTGGAACGTGAACTCGATCCGGGCGCGCCGGCAGCACGTAGTCGACTGGCTGGACGCGGCCCAGCCCGACCTGCTCTGCCTCCAGGAGCTCAAGGTCGCCGACTCGGACTTCCCCTTCGAGGAGGTCAGAGAGTGCGGCTATGAGGCCGAGGTCTTCGGCCAAAAGACCTACAACGGAGTGGCCATCTTGAGCCGCTCCCCCCTCTCCAACGTGGTCCGCGGCCTCGATGACGGCGACGACGATGCTCAAGCCCGACTGATCAGCGCCGACGTCGAAGGTGTCACGGTGCTGAGCGCATATTTCCCAAACGGAGGAGAAGTCGGCTCCGACAAATTCGAGTACAAGCTTCGATGGATGCAGCGCTTGCGCCAGATGCTGCAGGCTCGGTTCGACCCAAAGGTCGATCAAGTGGCGTTGTGTGGAGACTTCAATGTCGCCCCGCAGGACGACGATATCGGGCGACCGAGCGAGTGGCGCGCCTCCGTCCTGGCTTGCGACCCAGTGCGCGAGGCGCTCCAAGACGTCGCCTCCTTCGGGCTCACCGATGTCTTTCGACCCTTCCATCCTGAGGGGGGGGTGTTCTCATGGTGGGACTACCGAGGCAGGGGCTTCGAACGGGGCAATGGGCTTCGAATCGACCATGTGTACGCCACCCAACCCCTCGCCGAACGAACGATCGGCGCGGTGGTCGATCGCGAGGAGCGTCGCAAGAAGTCCCCGTCGGATCACGCACCGGTGATGGTGGAGCTCGAATGACGTCGCTCTTGGTTCTGATCGCGTGCATCGTCGTACCGTTGGCGACCTGCAGCGCCTTGAAGCTCGTGTTCGTCCGAGAGATACCCGAGGAACCCGCCGCGAAGGACCGCATGCTCGGCCGTTTTCGGAGGGCGACCCTCGCTGCGGGCACGCTCATCGTCATCGGAGCCGCTGTCGCTGGCGCGCTCGGGACGGACCCAGACTTGCTCCCGCAATGGCCCACGGCGGCGGCTTGGTTTTTTTCGAGTCTTTGCATGACGACAGCCTGGGTCACCATGGCCCTTAGCCAACGAACGCCCGACGAGGTCGAAGCGATGTCGCACTGGGAAGCGTTCGGGCGGGCCGTTCAGACCTCCGCCCTCGGGGTAACCGGCACCGCCGTGTCGATCGTGTGGGCCGCTGGTGTCGAGCCAGCCGTGCCGTGGCCCCCTGCGGTCAATGCCATGACCTGCGCCTTGCTCTCGGTGATCGGAGTGGTCGTGTTCAGCCCTTGGCTCATGATGATGCTCGGCATCTGGCGGGTGTTTAGAGCGCGCATCGAGGTCGACGGCGTCTCCTGGCGGCTGGCCCATCTGCCAGCACCGGCCCCGTTTCTCACGCATGCCGCAGCGCTCCCGTGGCTTCGGACGGTCTTGCTGAGCGACGGGTTGTTGAAGCGAGTCCCCGAACAACACTGGAAAACGCTCGTCCTGTTCGAGGTCGGCGAAGCCACGACCTCGCGCCTCGACCGCACGCGACGCTGGGTGGCGGCCATCCCCCTCTCCGTGCTGGTTTTCGTCGCAGCGGGGGTCGCCGGCGCCGATGATCCCAAGAAGCTAGTGGCGGGCATGAGCCTGGCGGTTGCTTTCACCCTCGGCGCCGCTTGGGTCGCGAACCGACAGCCGGCCTCCAGCCTGTCGGTGGATCGGGGCGGCCCATCGCTGCAAGATTTGGCGCACACGCTTCGGCGGCTGCCTCCGTCCCATGGGCAGGTCATGCCTCGAACCTCGCACAAGCCCCTCGCCTCGGCGCTCTACGATAGATTGTTCGCGCTGGGACACGACCCCGGACCAAGGCCCCGGAAGTGAAGCGCCCTGGTCTAGTACCCCGGGCTTTGGCGTTCGGCCTCTGCCTTTCGTTGTTCGCGTGTGGAGGAACCCATAAGTCGATCAGCCCGACCCCCGACGTAGAGCCAATACCCGAAGGAAAGCTTCCCGAGGGCGTCCGTCCGACGGGCTACCAACTGAGTCTCACGATCGTTCCGAGCAGCGATGGATTTTCCGGCAAGGCAGTCATCGGGCTGGAGCTCGACCAGCCCGCCACCGGCATCTGGATGCACGGCCAGGACTTGAACATCACCGCGATCCACGCGCACCAGGGCGACGCGCACATCGGTGCCACCTGGGAGCAGCGGACCAGCGATGGTGTCGCGCGCGTGGAGTTTGGAGGAGAGCTGCCAGCAGGCCGCTCCACGCTTCACATCGATTACACGGCGGATTTCGACCACCCGTTGCGAGGACTCTACAAGGTCGAGTCGGGTGGTCAGGCATATGCGTTCACGCAGTTCGAGTCGATCAGTGCGCGGCTCGCGTTCCCAGGCTTCGACGAGCCTCGCTTCAAGACGCCCTTCGAGGTCACCCTGACCGTCCCGGCCGATCGGTTCGCCGCGACAAACACACCGGTCGAGCGCGCCATCGAGCTCCCCCACGGTCTTCAGCGGGTCCATTTCAAACCGACCCCTCCGCTCCCGACCTACTTGATCGCATGGGCGGTGGGGCCCTTGGATGTCGTCCCTGGACCGCCGGTCCCGCAAAGTGAAATGCGTCCCTACCCGATTCCTCTCCGCGGGATTGCCGCCCATGGGCAAGGCGACCGTCTGCGCTACGCGCTCGATCGAACCGGCGAGTTCGTCGAGATCCTCGAGGGGTACTTCGCGATCGCTTATCCCTACCAGAAGCTCGACGTGGTCGCCGTGCCCGACTTCGGTGCGGGCGCGATGGAAAACGTCGGGCTCATCACTTTTCGAGAATGGCTGCTGCTGATCGACGGTGGTCGGGCGACCGAGAACCAGCGCCGAGCGTTCGCGTACGTGATGGCGCACGAGCTCGCGCATCAATGGTTCGGGAATCTCGTCACGATGCCGTGGTGGAACGATGTCTGGCTCAACGAAGCCTTTGCCACTTGGATGGGCAACAAGGTGGTCGGGATTCTCTACCCCCAGTACCGCGTGGACCTCGCGAGCCTCGCTTCGGCGCAATACGCGATGAAGCTCGATAGCCTGACGAGCGCGAGGCACATCCGCCAACCCGTCCTAAACAACCACGACATTCAAAACGCGTTCGACGCGATCACCTACAAGAAAGGCGGAGCGGTGCTCGACATGTTCGAACGTTGGATGGGCGCAGACCGATTCCGCGACGGCGTTCGCCTCTACCTTCGCCGACATGAAGAGCGCACGGCAACCGCCGAAGATCTGCTGGCCGCGCTCGACGAGGTCGACGATCGAGACGTGGCGACGCCATTTCAGTCGTTCTTGAACCAACCCGGCGTTCCGCTGATCCACGCAACCCTCGAGTGCACGAAC
>JAPUKT010000131.1 GCA_027295555.1 Deltaproteobacteria bacterium | reverse complement strand
CGGATCCTGGCCGCCGGACATCGCGACCGTTCCGTTGTAGCGCAGCTTGTAGGACACGTTCACGCCCGCGGCGACCGCGGCCTGGATGGCGAGCTGACCCGAGTGAAAGAACGTGCCGTCACCGAGATTCTGGATGAAATGATCCCGCTCGAGGAAGCGCGACATCCCAATCCACTGAATGCCCTCGTTGCCCATGCAACCGAGGCCTCCGATGTCGCCTACGCGCTTCTCGTCCATCAGCAGCGCCATCGTATGACAGCCGATTCCGGCACCGACGAGTGCGTTCTCCGGGGCCTGCGTGCTTCGGTTATGCGGACAGCCCGAACAGTAGAAAGGGGTTCTCGCGACCTCGAGCGGCGCCAGCGGCTCGTCTTCGCTGGGACGCGGCGGCGCCATTCGATCCCCGAGTCGAGCGGTGAAGCGCTGCCGCAAGATCGGAACCAGCACGTCGGCGTCCAGTGCCCCGTGGCCTGGGACCAGGAGCGCACCGATTTCGTCCTGCTTTCCGATGATCCGGGGCCGGTCGCGCATGTCGTAAAGAGCGTCCTTGATCAAGGATTCGATATTGGGTCGCTTCTCCTCGATAACGAAGACCTCGCCCAGGTCGCGGGCGAAGCGGCGCAGGGTTTCCGGATCGAAGGGCATCGGCATACCCATGTTGATCAGCCGAATCCCGCAATCGCGAATCGCCTGATCACTTCGCAGACCCAGACGAGCAAAGGCTTCCCGCACCTCGCGATAGGTGATGCCCGAGGAGACGATGCCAACCCATGCGTCGGGTGGATCGACCGTCACGTGGTTGAGCCGGTTCAGCGACGCGTATTCGCGCGCAAGCTGGTAGCGGATTTCGTAGATCTCACGCTCGACCTCGATGGTGCGCGGAGTGAGCAGGTTTCCATCCGGTCGGTGCCGATACTCACGACCCGCGATTCGCGGCAGAATAGGCGAGACGCGATCGGGTCGGAGCTCGACGGTCGCGGTCGCATCCGCCACGTCGGCCACGATCTTGAGTGCCGTCCAAAGGCCAGTCACACGAGAGAGCGCGATCGCATGACGTCCGAGGTCGAGCGCCTCCGCGGGATCTCCGGGATACAGAAGCGGAACGTGCATGTCTGACAGCACACCGGCCGACGACGAAGGGACCGTCGAACTCTTGGCCGCAGGGTCGTCGCCGACGATCGCGACCGCGCCGCCGTGCTCGGAGGTTCCGGCATACACCGCATGTCGCAAGGCGTCCGCTGCGCGATCGACACCCGGCGCCTTGCCATACCAGAGCCCGACGATACCGTCATAGAGACAATCGGGCTGAGCCGCCGCGAGCTGTGATCCCATCACGGCGCTCACGCCGTACTCCTCGTTCATCGCGGGTTGGCAGATCACGTTCAAGTCCGGCGCGAGACGAGCGGCCGACGCCACCGCCCGATCGTAACCGCCCAGGGGAGAGCCGGGGTAGCCCGAAACAAAGGCCGCTGTATTGAGGCCGGCTCGACGATCGACTCGGAGCTGTTCCAGAGGAAGGCGGGCGAGCGCCTGAATTCCGGTCAAGAAGACCGTGCCCTCGTCCGCCAGATAACGGTCGTCGAGCCTGTAGCGCGAAGCTCGTTCCACCTGGATCCCCCCGTGTGTCGGTGGTGGCCCGAACACCACCGGAGAATACGCTTTCGAGGACCTGAAGGCACGCTCGGCGGGCGGATCGGGTGGACTCGGAGCGCTGACCCGACCGATCGCCTAGAAGAGATCGCCCTGTTCGCCTTTCGAAGCAGCCGGCTTCTGCGCCAAAGCCCTTCCGGCGGCACCCCCCTTGGGCTTTGGCGGTTTCGTGGGCCCGAGATCCACGGCCGTAAACTTGACCTTGCCTACCGGCTTAGGCGCCATCCGCGCTCCGCGTGCACTCGGACTGGTGAGTTCCAGGGTCGAGAGGTCGAAATCCGCTTCCTTGATCCGCTGCCGCTTCTGCGGAACGAAATTCATATGCACACTGCCGGTCACACCCTCGGCGAGAAGCTCGTCGATGCGCCCGCCCTTGTCCTTGATGAGTCGATATTCGCGATTCCGGATGAATTTCTCGATTCGGATCTTCTTGACGTAGGCGATCTTCTTGTTGTCGCGATAGGCGACTGTGAATTCGATGCCCTTCTCGGGATCGAAAATTTCGGCGTAGATGAGCGGCCCCGTGAACAGCACCTTCTCCGGATTGCTCATGATCCTGTACGTGCCGTCCTTCGCAATCGCGAGCACAAACTCAAACTCCGACACGGTCATTCTGAACTGATCGCCCCGCACCTCGGTTCCGAAGAAGCTCGTCTTCTTGTCGTAGGAGAGGCGTAGGTTCTGGCGAGCGACGGCCTTCTTATCGACGGCTTCGATCTCGGTGATGGTGGTGCGGCGCGGGAATTGATCCCCAAACTTCTCGAGCATCCGCTCGAGGTACGAAACGGTCGACTTCACCATGGTCTTGAGCTGGCGCTCGAGACCCTTGATCTTCTTGTCGATCTCTTCGATGTCTTTTCGGTTCCTCTCGATGTCGTAGACCGAGATCCGTCGAATTCGAAGCTCGAGAAGCCGCGTCACATCCTCTTCTACCATCGGCCGAACGAAGAGCTTCTGGTGCTTCTTCATTCCGGTCCAGACGGCCTTGCGCACGGCCTCGGCCGTCGTCTTGTCTTCGATCAGCTTATAGATGCGCTTCTCGACGAAGACTTGTTCAAGTCTGAGCCAGTGCTTCCTGTCTATGAGTTGGTCACGGTCGTACTGGAGTTCGAGCTTGAGTTGAGCCTTCAAGCGCTCCGTCAGCAAGCGTGCAATATCCGCCACCCGGAGCTTGACGGGTTTGCGTTTCTCG
>JAPUKT010000130.1 GCA_027295555.1 Deltaproteobacteria bacterium | reverse complement strand
AACACCTCCTCGGCTTTTTCCTTCGTGTGTCCGCGCTCGACCGCGCCATCGATGAAGACCGTCTTTTGCTTCTCCATCTCGGAGGCCTTCTTCTTGCCCATCGCGCGTCGCAGCAGATCGGCGCCGCCAAGCGAGTAGCCCGCCATCACCTGGGCGATCTGCATGACCTGCTCCTGGTAGACGATGACCCCGCGTGTCTCCGAAAGGATCTCTTCGAGCGAGGGGTCGGGATACACGACCTCTTGTCGCCCATGCTTGCGATGCACGAAGTCCTTGTCCATCGCCGCCCCCATCGGCCCTGGACGATAGAGAGCGACGGCGGCCACGATGTCGTCGAAACGGTCGGGCCGAAGCTGTTTGAAGAGGCTTTGCATCCCGCTCGACTCGAGCTGAAACACGTTGGTCGTTTCGCCCGACTGCAGGAGCACATACGTCGCCGGGTCGTCCATCGGGAGCTCTTCGATCTTGAACGGGCTGCCCTGGCGGTCCGGGCGCCTATCGATGAGCCGGCTAGCGATGTCGATCACCGTCAGCGTCCGAAGCCCGAGGAAGTCGAACTTCACCAAGCCCGCCGCCTCGACGTCGTCCTTGTGGTACTGCGTGACGTAGACGTCCTTTTCAGGGCAGAACACCGGCACGTGGTCCCAGATCGGCCCTTCGCTGATCACGACGCCCGCCGCGTGCATCCCGGCGTGCCGCGTTAGGTTTTCGAGCTCCTGCGCGGTGTCGAGAAGCTCACGTACCTGGCTGTCTTGCTCATAGGCCGTCTTGAGCCGCGCCTCTTGCTCGAGCGCTTTGCCGATCGGCACGCTCTTCCCCTGGACGGGCTCCGGAATCATCGTGGCGATCAGACCCGCTTCGCCAGGCGTCATACCCATCACTCGCCCCACATCGCGGACGACGCTCCGGCTCCTCAGTTGATGGAATGTCGCAATCTGTCCGACGCTCTGGGCGCCGTACTTCTCTCGCACGTACTGAATGACGCGGTCGCGCTGATCCATGCAGAAGTCGATGTCGAAGTCCGGCATCGACACACGTTCGGGGTTCAAGAACCGCTCGAAGAGGAGCCCATGCGTGATCGGATTGAGGTCGGTGATGCGAAGCGCCCACGCCACGAGTGACCCGGCACCCGACCCGCGGCCAGGGCCCACGGGCACGCCGTTGTCCTTGGCCCAATTGATGAAGTCCTGGACGATTAGGAAGTACCCGGCGAATCCCATCTTGAGGATCACGTCGAGCTCGAGCTCGAGCCGATGGTGAAAAGCGTCTTCGTCGAAGGCCTCACCGCGATGGCGCATCTCCACCATCCGGCGCCCGAGCCCCGCAACCGACAATGCCCGGAGGTAGTCTTCCTCGGTCGCGCCGCCTGGCACGGCGAATCGCGGCAAGCGCGGCTCGGCCAATGGCGTGGCGTTCCCGGCGCACATTTCCGCGACCAAGAGCGTGTTCTTGACGGCGTCCGGCGCATGCCCGAAGAGGTTCTGCATCTGCTCGGGCGTCTTGACGTAGAGCTCGGACGAAAGATGATGGACTGCCTCCATCTCGCGCACGCTTCGCCCTGCGCCGATGCATTGCAGCACGAGCTGCGCATCCGCAGCCTGCCGCTCGAGGTAGTGACAGTCGTTGGTGGCCACCAGGGGGAGCGTGAGATCCTCGGCCAGCTTCATCAGGACTTGATTGAGTGGTCGGTTCTCCGGGAAGCCGTGATCCTGGAGCTCGACGAAGAAGTAGCCGGGATCGAACGAGTCGCGAAGTGCGGCCATCGCATCGCACCCCACGTCGGGCCCCTTGTTGAGGATCTCTTGTGCGAGAAAGCCGCCCATGCAGGCGCTCAACCCGACGACGCCTTTTCGGTACTCGCGAAGCACCTCGAAGTCGATCCGCGGGTAGCCGTCAGCAGTCATCCCATCGACCCAGCCCGCGCTCACGAGCCTGACCAGGTTCTGGTAGCCCTCCTGTGAGCTCGCCAGCAGCACGAGGTGAGAGTGCTCGCGATTCTGGGCGTCGCGTCGATCTCCATCGGTGAAGTTGACCTCACAGCCGAGGATCGGCTTCACGTCATGGGCTTCGCAGGCGCGGACGAGCTGTACGGTGCCGAACATGTTGCCGTTGTCGGTCAGGGCGACGGCCGGCATCCCCATCCGGCCCACGTGCTCGACCAGTCGCGGGATCCGGATTGCCCCGTCCAGCATCGAAAATTCGCTATGGACGTGGAGGTGAACGAACTCGGGCGTCATGGACCGGGTGACTCTACAGCGCGGGCCCGAGCGAATCCACTCGCCTCTTTCTAGAAAAACAGGTCGACGAGGGCACCGATGTGCGCACGCCGCCGCGCTCGGTCCGCCTCGGTGAACCGATCTTTCCCAAAGAGCTTCTTGAGGCTCGGATCGCGAAAGAAATAGACCACCAGGGCGCCGAGCAACGTCGTGTACACGTCGCGCGGATCGTGCCCGTGACAACGCCCCGCGACGCTATCATTGTTGAGGCCGGGGAGTGCGTCAGCCAGCGTCTCGTAGAAGGGCTGCATCGATCGCTCCACGCGATCGTCGCCGGAGGCCATCTCCCACAGCATGATCCGCACCTGGTTGGGATACTCCCAAAAGAGGTCGAAGCTCTGCACCACCAGCTCGCGAACGGAGATGTCGTCGCGCGACACCAAGAGTGCCTGAAAGAGGGCCAGATGTCGCCCGAACAACCGGCCAACGACCCGGTCGTACAGGCGTTCCTTCGAGTCGAAGTAGTAGTGAAGCAAGCTGTGGGTCACGCTCGCGCGCTCGGCGATGGCTACCATTCGCGTGCCGTAGAACCCGTGGTGCGCGAATTCTTCCTCTGCGGCATCGAGAATGGTCGCGCGCGTTCGTTCGGGGTCGGCATCTTTGGGTCGCGCCATCGCTCCGCCTATGGCAACTTCAGGGTGAGCAAAGGCCCGTTTCTCACGGACACATGGTAGAGGGCCGTCGTCGAATCGGGGGGCTTCGGCACGACCGACCGATAACTGCGCCAAGCAAGCGACGTTTCGCGTTCGCCGTCGAATGCCACCGAGCTCGACCTCGGCCGGAGCGGGCGGCGCGAAGCGTCGCTCAGGTAAAGCTCGATCAGCGTTCCGCGGTCAACAACTTCGAGGTGGTAGTCTCCGACCATGAGTACATGGCCACCGTGGCGCGGTTCGTGGTCGGTGTGAGGGCCTGCGCCATGACGATGTGTACCCCCAACGCCATATCGCAAGAACGGAGTCGCGCCGAGAATCAAGCCGACGGCGATGGCACCGGCCTGCTTAATTGCCTTCATCGTGGTTTACCGGGTTGGGCGCGCGCCAACCACAGGGTGAGTATGATCAGCAGCGCTGTGGTGCCATACACCGGACCTAGGTCGTATTTCCATTGTCCTGGCGGGAACAGATCTCGTGCGGAGTCGTAAACATGCACGAGAGCGTGCGCTCCGTAGAAAGCCGTCGTCAGGAGCATCGCGGGTAGGCGCGCATTGCGCCGAAACACGGCAATCGCAAGAGCGATCCCCATCAACAGGAAGATACACCCGATGTCGCGAACGAAATGCTCGTTCAGTGGTCCCGAGCCAGGAACGTTAGCAGGCACGTTGATGTACCAGTGCGCCGGGTTCGCTAACATCCAGAGGCCGTTTCCAAGATTGCCCAGCGCAAACAATCCGAGGATGATCGCCCAGGGGTCCGAACCGCTTGTCGACGTTTGCTCGTTCATGAGGCTTTATCCATGTCCGTGCGGGCGCGCGCGCGTTTTCCATCTCCTGCGCCGATGTTTCCCGTCGGCACCGAGCAAAAGCCCTCTGAGCCGAGGCCGAGCGGCTTCGCCTGAAGGTTCAAGTAATTCCCAACAGCGTTCAACCAAGTCAACTCGACGATCTCCCGCTCGGAGAAGTGCTGTTTCAA
>JAPUKT010000013.1 GCA_027295555.1 Deltaproteobacteria bacterium | reverse complement strand
GCGGGCGCCGAGGTGAACGCAGCAACCTGGACCGACTGGACCTACTACTACGAGAACGCACCGAAGAACGCGCTGCCGCTCCTCATCGAGCTCGAAGCTGACCGCATGTCGAATCTCGTTCTTCGCGAGCCGCAGGTGCGATCCGAAAAGGAAGTCGTCGCCAACGAGCGAAAGCTCCGCGTCGAGGACGACATCGAAGGCAGAGCTCTCGAACACCTCTACGCGACCGCGTTTCGGCGGCACCCCTATCGCTGGCCGACCATCGGATGGATGGAAGACATCCGTAGTTTCACCGTCGAAGATTGCCGGCGATTCTATCGAACACACTATGCCCCGAACAACGCAGCGATCATCATCGCCGGCGACTTCAGCGAGCGGCAAGCGCTGTCTCTCATCCAGGAGCACTACGGCCACCTCTCTCCGGCCCGCGATATCGATACGACGCCGCGCCCTAAAGAACCGGCGCAACGAAGTGAACGGGTTTTCCGCATCGCAGCGCCGACGCCGACCGACAAAGTTCTCATCGGATACCACGCCCCACCATTTGCCGACTCGGACACCCCCGTGCTGACCGTGGCCAACGAGGTGCTGTTTGGAGGCCGAAGCTCGAGGCTCTACCGCCTGTTTTGCGTCGACGAGGAGATCGCGCTTTCGGTACGTGGAGCCGTTTCGCCTTTTGTCGACCCGGGTCTCTTCGAGATTTGGATTTCACTTCGAGAGGGGAAGCGCAAAGAAGACGCGGTTGCGTTGCTCGACAGAGAGGTCGCGCGCCTCGCCGCCGACGGGCCGACCGACGTCGAGCTCGAAAAGGCGATCAATCAGATCGAGCTTTCGTTCTTGTACGGCATGGAAACCCCCGGCGGGAAGGCCGAGCAACTCGGCTTCTACGAGACCGTGGTCGATGATGGCGCCACCGCATTCGATCGCCTGGATGCCTATCGACGTGTCACTGCGGGCCACGTGAAACGCGCCGTCGGCAAGTACCTCCGCCCCTCACGCCGCACGCGCGTCGAGATCACCGAGAGCGCGACGTGACGCGAGCGAGGCCCACCAAGCTCCTCGTCGAATCGAGTGACGTGCTTCCGTTCGTCGATGTCGAGATCGCGTTTCGTGTCGGGAGCCTGCAGGATCCGATCGGCAAAGAGGGCCTCGCGCAGCTCACCAGCCAGCTGATGCGACGCGGCCCGCATGGCGTATCCGCCGAGCGCTTCGAGGAACGACTAGCACGCCTCGGCGCCCGGATGTCGGTCGACACCGCCATGCGATCGACTCGGATCCGCGCCGCCACGCTTCGACGTAACCTCGAACCGCTCATCGAGCTCATGGCTGATCTCGTTTGGTGGCCGGCCATGCGTGCAAGCGACTTCGCCAAGCTCAAACGCCAGGCCCAGGCCTCCCTCCTGGCGCGCCTCGACGACGATCAAACCTTGGGCGCCATCCAGCTTCGGGAGAGGCTCTTCGCCGGGCATCCCTATGGCCGGTCTTCGAGCGGCTCCGCCGACAGCCTTCGACGCATCCGCCTCCAAGACGTCAAACGATTCTACGGACGTTACCTCGAAAAGGACTCCTTTATCGTCGGGATGTCCGGTGACATCAGCGAGTCGGAAGCGGAGTCGCTCGTCCACGCCCACTTCCCAAAGCGCACGCGAGAGATGAATGGCAAGCACGAGGTGCCAGCCACGCGCATCCAGCGCGGTCGCCACGTCGTCATCATCGACAAGCCGGAACGTACGCAGACACAGCTTTTCATCGGCACCCTCGGCGCGCGCACGCACGACCGCGACATCTTCCCACTGATCGTCTCGAACACGGCGTTTGGCGGAACATTCACTGGGCCGCTGATGCAAGAGGTCCGCGCAGTTCGCGGTTGGAGCTACGGCGCTTACAGCCGGTTGATGCATTCCAACCAAAGGGACGCTTGGTACATGTGGAGCGCCCCGAGCGCCGAGTACTCAGCCGATTGTGCCGAGCTTCAGCTCGGCCTGCTCGACCGCTGGGTCGATGAGGGGCTCGCAAAGCCCGCCCTCAAGTTCGCCCAGCAGTACCTGATCAACAGCCACTGCTTCGAGCTCGACACCCCCTCGAAACGGCTCGAGTCTCGCCTCGACATCGAGCTCTTGGGGGTCCCCCGGCGCTACGTCGAACGCCACGACGAGCTCGTCGCGCAGGTCACCCGGACGCAGGCCAACGACGCCACCCGCGCGCGAATCTCCCCGAGAGACCTCGTCATCGTGGCCGTCGCCACCGCAAAAAACGTGGCAAACGCGTTCGAAAAGCTCCCCGGCGTGAAGTCCGTCGAAGTCGTCCCGTATCGGCAGCCCTAAAAAACGTAGTGTGCGAGAGATTTTCGTTTGTGGTCGAGCGCCCCCGCAGAGAGCGACTGAGAGGTACGTCCGTACCTCGCAGGGAGCGAGCGAGGAGGTAAGCCGACCACAAGCGAAAAGATCCGCACACTAGTTGCTGAGGGCGCGGCGGAGCTCTGACCGGCTCCAGATTCGGGGCACGCTCACGTGCGGCAGCGACGCTAGTCGCTTGGCCATGTTGCTCAGCTCACCGTCAGGCTCGGGCAAAATGATCGTCCGTAGGCTCTCGGTGCGTGTGAAGAACTCGACCACTTCCATCGAGGCGGGGTCGTGTGTCACCGAGTGGATGACGATCCCCGCGTAGTCGACCTCTTCGCCTTCGAGCTCTCGCACGGCGTCGTCGAGCGAGTCTACGCTGAAGACCGGCAAACCGAAGCTTCGAATCTCTGCTTCGATCTCTTGGCGGACGCGACTCCTCGGCTCGAACACCAAGAGCGGAAGTCGTGCCGCTTGGTCGTCGCGCCGAAGAAGCGCCCGCAACAGCGCATCGTGAATCGCGTCTTCTTGGTCGGCCGAAATCGCGGGGAAATGAATCGCAAGCGAGACGCCATTATCGCCGTCGCGTACGCGGTGTACCGAACCCGTCATACTCATCGGTTGATCGCCTGCGGTGAGATCGATCAACACATGCACTAGATGACCGGGACGCAAATCACGTTCGCCCGAAAGGAACGCGCCGCCTGCAGAAAGATTTTCGAGTGCGTACTGCCCAACGGGGTCGCCTCGTTGGAAGAGAACCGCATGGCCGTCGAGATCCACCCTATGGTGCAAGCGTCGATCTCGTTCTGCCCGTGCATGTCCCATCGATCTTGCAGAGTGCCGAGCAACCTTTGGAAAATCTAGTCCACATAGAGGGATAACCCGTTCGGTTGTGTGTCATTTTACACCCGCTTTTAGGGGCTTTTCAGAAACTGTGATGATTGTATAATCAGCGACCAGCAAGAGCATATCCATGATGAACCAACGCGTACGCGACGTGCTTCGAGGAAAGGGCGAAGACGTGTATTCGGTCGCGCAGCTCGCGACTGTGATCGATGCGGTGAACGTGATGAACGATCATCACGTCGGATCGGTGTTGGTGATGGAAAACGGTCACACGATTGGGATTTTCTCCGAGCGTGACGTGCTCGTGCGCTGTGCTGCAACGACGCGCCTTCACACCGCATCACTCGACGACAACTTGCTCGACGTGATGAAGCTGATGACCGACCACAGATGCCTCCACATCCGGGTGATGGAGGGCGACATGTTGGTGGGCGTCATCTCGATCGGCGACGTCACCAAAGCCATGGAAAGCAATCTTCGGCAAGAAGTACGGGAGCTATCGAATTACATTGGAGGCC
>JAPUKT010000129.1 GCA_027295555.1 Deltaproteobacteria bacterium | reverse complement strand
CTTCCCTGCACGCGCGGCCAGCTCCTCAGGGGTGTCGTCGGCGACGAGACGGCCCTCGGAAATGATCAACACGCGGCCGCAGGTGACCTGTACCTCCGCGAGGTTGTGCGTGGAGAGGATGACGGTTCGCTCTCGCCCGATCTCTCGAATGAGCTCGCGAATCTCGGCGGCTTGGTTCGGGTCCAAGCCCCTCATCGGCTCGTCCAGAATGAGAACCGGTGGCTCGTGAATGAGCGCCTGAGCCAGCCCGACACGTTGACGAAAGCCCTTGGAGAGCTCGCCGATGCTTTTACCGATGACATCGCCTAGGGCGGTTTCCTCGACGATCGTACGAATGCGCGAGCCGATTTGGGCTCCGCGAAGGTCGCGCATCTTGGCGACGAATTCGAGGTACTCGAAGACGAGCATTTCGGTGTAGAGCGGAGTGTTCTCCGGCAGGTACCCGATGGCTTGCCGAACCGCGATCGGGTCCTCGAAGATATCCGCGCCGCCTACCCGGGCCGACCCGTCCGACGGCGCGATGAAGCAGGTCAGGATTTTCATCGTCGTCGTCTTTCCCGCGCCGTTCGGGCCGAGGAAGCCGACGACCTCCCCCCGTTTCACTTCAAATGTTGCGCTTTCGAGTGCCGTGACCGGACCGTAGTGCTTGGTCAGTCCCCGCGCCTCGATCATCACATCGCTCATACGCTCCCTCGCGTGTGATCTCCCGATTTTCTCTAGGGCTGGCCGATGGTAGCCCTGGCTTTGGGTATGTCAAGACAGCTCCCGAGCGCGCTTTCCCGTGGTGTTTGAGCTTGCGGACTCCCATGGCACGATCGCTAGCATGAGACTCGATCTGGCACTTCGGGAGGCTGTCGCGCCCATCCTTCAACGAGGCCGCGTCCTGCTGCGTCGGGTGGCGGATCTCTGGCCCTTCACCGCGCTCGGAATGGCGCTGGCGGTCGTGGCTTTCGTTGCTCTGTTCAGTTTCGGCTACGAGAAGCTCGACCTGGTGCTGCTCGTCTTGGGCTACGGGGGCGCCGGGCTCTTGGCCATCTCGACGATCGCAGTGTTGCTGACCGCGCTGGTATTCAAGGTGCGACTTCGCCGCTCCCCGCAGTCTTGGTCGGCGTCGGTTTTCGAAACCGGTCGCCCCTCGCCAACCGGGTTTGTGCTCCCTTCGCTCCGTTGGGTGCCGTTGGTGCGCGTACACTGGCAGTGGTTTCCTCCTCCGGCGGCCGAGGTGGAAGGGGTTCCGGAACGCGGCCGACTCCGTGAGGAGGTTGTCCTTCATGAGAGAGGGATTTTCGAGACCGTGACCCGTAGAATCCTGGTCGAGGATGCGTTCGGCCTGGTGCGGGTGGCTTTTCGCGAGCACCAGGACGGCACGATCGAGGTCCTTCCCCATCTTGGGGGCATTCGACGCTTGCCGGTGCTCACGTCGCTGACGGGCGGCGAGGACTACCCCCATCCGATGGGGCTCGAAGAGGGAGACCGTCTCGAGCTCCGTCGATACGTCCCGGGCGACCCGGCTCGATTCATCCATTGGAAGGCCTTCGGCCGTACACGCAAGCTGATGGTGCGGACGCCCGAGCGGTCCCTGAGTCGGGCGCGAAGGACGGTTGCTTATCTGGTGACCGGCGAGCACGACGAAGCGGCAGCCGCGGCGGCGCGTGCTGCAATCGAAGAAGAAGCGCTTGGCAGCGACTGGCAGTTTGCAGCGGATGGGTCACCCGAGGCCACTTCGGATCGAGCCGAAGCACTCTACAAGGTGATGCTATCGGCTCGGTTCCGGGGCGAAAGCGGGAGCGGGATGCGCCGATTCCTTGCCGAGGTCGATCGACAAGGGCCGGCCGCGTTGGTGGTGTTTGCGCCGCCCTCCACGGGAACGTGGATCGGCGAGATCGCTGCGCTCGCCCAACGTCGCGTCGGGCGCGTCCGCGTCGTGATCGCGATCGATGCAGTACGTGAAGGGCAACCGGGCTCACGATGGCGACGGTGGCTCTTTTCCCCCGTCATTGATCCCGGTGTGACACGCCGTGAGCTCGATCATGTCGGTCGGGTGCTTGGGCAGTTGCAGTGTGAGGTCGTGATCATCGATAGGGTAAGCGGAAGAATCCTCGGCGACGTGTCCCGCGTGACAACCTGGACCCAGAGGGCGGCATGACGACTCGCACGAGGCCAGGTCTGTCCTTCATTGCTGGCGCTCTCGCCGAGACCGGACGTGCGGCCATTCATGGCCTCGCCTGGGCAGTGCTCGTGACTACGATGGCCCCGCTTGTTGCGGCGTTCGCCGCGTTTGCCGGCGGGTTCATCGGCAGCGTCACGGGTGCCTCGTTGGCTCGAACGCGGCTCCGCACCTCCGTCGTTGCGTTCGGGGCGATCGTGGCGGTCGTCTTCGTCGTATGGCTGCGCTGGGCCCTCACCGGCGGTTCGACCTTGGCAGCCTTGATCGGCCCAGTTGGCGCCATGAGAGCGTCTGCAGTTCTCACGGCCTTTCTGTGTCCTGTAATCGTCAGCGCAACGTTGCGAACGTCCTCTTCACGACGAGCGATCTTCGCGGTCCTCGAGCTGTTGCTCGTGGCGGTCGCGTTCACACAGCTCTTCATTCCGCATCGCGACGGTGCGATCAACCGGCCCTTCTACTTGGCGGATTGGATCATCGCCCTCGGTTGGGATCCGACCTGGCTCTTCCTCTTCATGGGAGGCACTGTCACGGTCTTTGGCTTGGTGCTCTTGTTACAGGAGCAGCGGTTCGGCCGCGCGCTGCTGAACCTCGGTGTGGTCGGGCTCCTGCTGGCGCTGATCGTTATCGCAACGCCCATGGTCGGGATGCCTCCGACCCCTCCTGGGGGCGGCGGGCTCGGGCTTCGCCCCGACGAAGCGGAAGGCAGGAATGGAGACAAGGGCCAAAAACAGGAACGACAGGGCCCTTCGGCCGGTGAGCTCGAGTTCCGCAACAAGTACAGTTCCGGTGGTGCGCGGGTGCCCGTGGCCGTGGTGCTGTTCCACGACGACTATTCCCCGCCAAGCGGCGTCTATTACTTTCGCCAGGGCGCGTTCAGTCAATACAACGGGCGCAAGCTGGTTACCTCGGGGCGACAGGACGTCGACCGGGATCTGATTCCACACTTCCCGACGCGACCCATGGAAATTGCCGACGCTCCGCCCATGAACGAAAACAGAGGCCCACTCGAGACCACGATCGCGTTGATGGTCGATCACACCCGGCCATTCGCCCTCGAAGCACCGATCGAGGTCGAGCCGATGCAGAACCCCTATCCGAACCGGTTCCGTCGCGTCTACCGAGCGACCTCCGGAGTGTTGACCTCCGACTATAACGCGATGCTCGACAGTCGACTCGGTTCTCCGAAATGGTCGAAAGACCAATGGGCGCACTATACCGAGGCACCACCCGACCCGCGTTACCAGGAGCTCGCTATCGAGATCGCATCGAAGCTCCCTGACGAATTGGCCGACAACCAAGTCGCGAAAGCGTTCTCGGTGGCGTCGTGGCTGAGTCGTGAAGGGATCTATAGCCTCAAGAACGAGCACAGTGGCGCTGAGGACCCCACAGCGAGTTTCCTATTCGGAGATCTCACTGGGTACTGCGTTCACTTCGCCCATGCCGCCACCTACCTCATGAGGAGCCTCGACGTGCCCACGCGCGTCGCCACCGGCTACGCGGTCAGTGAGTCGGCGCGGCAAGGGGGATCGTCCCTTCTTTTGTCTGGCGCTGCGTCTCATGCTTGGCCCGAGATTTATGTGGATGGCTTCGGGTGGGTGGTGCTCGATGTCTATCCTTTGCGTGCGCTCGATCCGCCAGAGCAGCCCATGGACCCCGATCTTCAACGCTTGCTCGGGGAGCTCGCCCGCGGCGCCTCTCCGCTTCCCCTCTCCGCGACCGACCTCCCGAAGATCAAAGAGCTCGCGCGTCGCGTGACGATGACGGTCGGTGCTTGGCTCTTGATGCTGCTCGGGGCTACGCTCGTCTTTCTCTACGGCGTGAAGGCGTGGCGTCGGCTTGCGCCGCAGTGGGCGCCGATTGCCTCTCTTCCGCGGGTCGTCTACCGTGCGGAGCTCGACCGGATTGGAGAGGTGTCGGTGTTGCGCGCGCCCGGTGAGTCGCGTGAGTCGTTCGCGACTCGCATCCGCGATCAAGTGCCTGCGTTCGAACGCCTGACCCAGGCGCACATCTCTTCGGCATTCGGCCGCCACGAGCTGGATTCGGGCTCGCTGCGCGAAGATGCCGAAGGGGTTCGACGGGATATTCGCCAACGTTTTTCCAGTTGGAAGCGATTTTTGGGATTCATCACCCCTTGGTCTTGGTTACATTCAAAATGATGCCATCCTTTGGAGAGCCCGGAGCGGAAGTGCAGCCAGCCATTCAGTCACGCCTAGAGGATTCTTTATCCGGAGTGCGCGAGGTCGCCGAACGGCTTGGCGCCAGGCTGCGGGCGGCGATTCGAGGCCGGGACGAAGTTGTGGAGCTCGTCCTCATCGCGCTCCTCGCCGATGGTCACGTCCTGCTCGAAGATTATCCCGGGTCCGGTAAAACGACGCTCGCCCGCGCCCTAGGGAACGCGCTCGAAGGGTCAGAAGGGACTGAGGGGATTGCCGCGTTTCGTCGCATTCAGTTCACGCCAGACCTCCTGCCCAGCGACATCACCGGGACCAACATTTTCGACGTCGAGACCAGTCGCTTCTCCTTTCGACGCGGTCCGGTGTTCGCGCACATCGTGTTGGCCGACGAAATTAACCGCACCTCGCCTAAGGTGCAGGCGGCGATGCTCGAGGCCATGGCTGAGAAGCAGGTTACGGTAGACAACACATCGTATCCGCTCGACGATCTGTTTTTCGTCATCGCGACGCAAAACCCCCTCGATCTCGCTGGGACCTATCCGCTCCCGACGCCTCAGCTCGATCGTTTCTTGTTCAAGATCGAGATGAAGCACATCGATCGAGCGTCCGAGCTGGAGGTGCTCGATCAGTATCCGCGAGCAAGCCTCGAGGTCGCGCACGACTTTCCAGGTGTCACCCTCGAGGAGGTCCTTGCGGCTAGGCGCCAAACTCGATCGGCCGTTCACGTGGCGCCGGTCGTGAAGGAGGCCCTCGTCGACTTGGCACGATTGCTTCGCGCAGATCCGCGGGTGCTACAGGGCGCCTCGACGCGAGCTCTCGTTCTAATGCTTCCGGCTCTGCAGGCACGCGCCGTGATGTACGGCCGCGATTTCGTATCTCCCGAGGACGTCGAGGTACTGGCGCCCTACGTATTCAAGCACCGGCTGGAATGCGCGCCGGGCGTCGAAGACATCGACGCTCTCATCGCCGAGGCCACCGCGGTGGAGATCGAGAAGCTCGCACGGGCGAGCTTGCGTCGCGGGTGACGTCACGATGCGTGCTTCGCCAGCACTTCATCTCGCAGCGGCGCTGATTACGGTTTGCCTTTCGACTCAGCACGCGGCTGCGGATGAGATAGCCGACCCCTTGCTTCTCGAGGGTGAAGAGGCCCTGCCCCAAGAGGTCCTTCTCTGGGATCTCGTCGAGCGGCAAAGGTATGTGAAAGCCCGAGAGGAGGCGGAGAGGTTTCTCGTCGAGCACCCGACTTCGTACGTTGGGCATCTGGTTTTCGCGCATGCGCAACATTTCGGCGAGGCAAACTTCCCCAAGGCGCTATTCCATGAAACCCGAGCTTTGGAGCTCTTCGAGGCCGAGCATG
>JAPUKT010000128.1 GCA_027295555.1 Deltaproteobacteria bacterium | reverse complement strand
CCGTTTGATGGCATCTCCACCAAGCTCACGGCAGCGATTGAAACCTTGGGCGGCCTGATGTCGAGCCCTACCGACTCGCTGCCGGAAATGCCCAGGGTGGCGCATCCGGAAAGCACGGTGATCGACAGCACCACGACGTAGATTGCTTTTTGCATGACGCGTATCTCGCGTCACGTCTGGGTGCCGTGGAGCACCTCTACGAACACGAGATCGCCTCCGATCGCCCTGCCCTCGATGGTCTCCTCCGGATCCAGCACCAAAAGCGAGCTCTCGCCCACATCTACCTCGGTTTCACCGCCGACGGTGAATTGACCTCGTCCGCGGAGAACGATGATGTGCATCGGCGAATTCACGCAATGTTTCTTGATTGTCTGACCGTCTCGAAGCGCAAAGAGCAGGGTCCGGCTCGTCTTGCTTGGATGAAGCGCCACCGCATGCCCGTACTGGGCCCCTTCACTGAATTGGGTCGTCTCTAGCAGCTGATAGTGGTCCATAGGCACTCCCTCCAACATCGGTACCCGATCGCGCGGCTGATGGCTAGATCTGTGGGCCAGCGTAGGGGATGTGTCCCGCCTGCTCAACGAGCTCGATGCTCTAGTCGAACACCAATGCGCCGCCCTGTAGGTACCGGCGTCGAGCATGGAAAGAAAATTCGGTGTGAATGTTACCTGGCGGCCGGCGTCCAAGCCGTAGCCAACCCGGTGAACGCCATGACACAATCACGAACAACCACGCCTTTTCTGTACCTCCTCTTACTTGCAGCGCTCGGAGCCGCGGCCTCAGGATGCATCGTCGAAATCGAAGAAGACTTCCACACGCCGCTCGAACCACTTCCGCCCGTTCACGCCGCGATCACGTATGAGATGTGCTACGTCGACGCAGATTGCGCCAGTACTAACTACTGCGAGGAGCTCGCGCTGCCAGCAATTGATGGCTACGGCGAGTACGTCAATGCGATCTGCACGTACGACTGCTTCGACGACCTCGACTGCGAAATCTCCGAGTTCAACCTCTTGCCGGGCGCTTGTATCCCGCGCGACGTGGTGGGCGGGTACGACACGGGCGGTATTTGCATCGAACGGTGTGAATACGACGAAGACTGCGATCTGATCGGTGGATTCGGGTGCGAGTTCTGGTTCGGCGAACGGCTCTGCTTGCCGATTCAATAATCGTAGCCTAGACGGCGCGCGACTAGAACGACCGTCGTCGAGGTTGGTCGTCCCCTTTTCTCAGGGGTTAGCCCGCGTTATGCTCGTCGTAGGGCGACTGCACCATGCGTTTGGGTTTTGTCATACTCGCGGCGATTTGTGCGACGGCCGGTCGTGCTGGAGGAGAAGAGGCAAGACCACGCGCGGGCGCAGAGCTCATTGGCACGCAGGCGAAGGAATGGACCATCGGTCCCGAGTGGGCGAACTCGAAGCCGCTGCAACTCAGTGACTTGCGCGGGCGCGTCGTCATGGTTCGGTTCTGGACCGACACCTGCCACTACTGCGCGGCCAGCCTGCCAGCAATGCAGGAGCTCGCCGACGAGTTCCGCGACGAGCCCGTCACGTTCGTCGGCATCTACCACTCCAAACCGCGCGGCAGCGAAAGGCAATGGAGCGAGGCGGTCGCGCGCGCGAAGGCGCTCGGGGTGAAGTTTCCGATCGGCTACGATCACCTGTGGCAGACGGTGCGGGCTTGGTGGCTGGATGGCCGCCGGGGTGTCGCGACGTCGGCCACCTTCGTCGTCGGCCCCGACGGAAAGATCGTGTTCGTCCACCCGGGGCCTGTCTTTCACCAGAGCGACGATCCTGCAAAGGCACAAGCAAACGCCGACTATCAAGCAATCCGCGCCGCGATTCGTGCAGCGCTCCCACACGATTAGGCGCAGGCTGTCGATTAGCGTGCGCTAGGCACGTTCAACGCGTTGCTTCAGCTCTTCGTTGAACCCGGAGTACGAGGGCCCAAGCTGTGCCTTCAGGAACGTCCACACGAGCGGCGCCAAGATGCCCGAGAAATCTTCCCCGTGTCGGAAGTGGGTCTGCTTGCCGTCATCCTGTGGCTTCAGAATGAAGTAGTGGCTCCCGAACACGAGGCCTCGAGGGCCCCCACTCCAACGAAGCTCTTGCCCTTCGTTCACCTTCTCGATCACCACGGGGGCGCTGGCTGGCCGCCCGAACATGACGAACTCGATGCGACCAGGCTCGCCAACGAGCGGCTTTCCGCGCAGCACGAAGTGTTGGCTCCATTCGTCGTGCCGATCGAAGTCCACCAAGTGCCTCCACACGTCCGCCGGCGCAGCATCGATCGTGATTTCGGTTTCGTAGGTCAGCATCGCGGCGAGGCTGTCACGGGTTGGGGCCGACGGCCAGAGGATCCTCCGGATCGCTCGATGCGACCGAAAACCCCCGCGATCTTCCAACGTTCATTGTCAGGTACCCGTCTTGTGTTAGGAACGTTCGAAGAAAACATGTCTGAAGATACCTTTGATTTCATCGTCGTTGGCGCCGGCTCTGCCGGCTGCTGTGTAGCCAATCGCTTGTCCGCGGATCCGGCCCACCGAGTGTTGCTTCTCGAGGCCGGGAAGAACGACAACAACCCGATCATCAAGATGCCCATCGGTTTCACGCGGCTGATGTATGACGAGAACACCACCAACCTCTACAAAACGGAGCCAGAGCCGCACCTCCACGGCCGCGAGATCAGTGTGGTGCGTGGACGGGTGCTCGGGGGCTGCAGCTCGATCAACGGGATGGTCTACATGCGTGGCCAAAAGCAAGACTACGACGATTGGGCGGCGCTCGAAGGGTGCGAAGGCTGGTCCTATGCCGACCTCCTTCCGTATTTCA
>JAPUKT010000127.1 GCA_027295555.1 Deltaproteobacteria bacterium | reverse complement strand
GTTAATTGAGCGCCTACAGAGGGTTTTGGCGAAGCTCGTGCACTGCGACTTGCCTGTCTTTTTGTTTTTGTCTTTTTTTGTGGTGGGGGTTCGGTTGTCTCGCGCGGGTGGTAAACGACTCGATGAGGCCGAGCGCAGGGTAGAGGAGCTCATCACAGCTGGAGATGAATTGCAAACCAGCCCTCTCGAAGAAAGCGAAGCGGGGGAAGCATGAGCCAGGTCCTCACAGTACCGACATCCTTCAACGATATTGGAGAGCTCTCCGAGGGCTTTCTCGATCGTGTCGAACAGGACACGCTGATTCTCTATGGGCCTGTCCCTTACGAAGACGGGTCCGACATCGACTTCGTGGTCTTGCTCGCTGATGGCACCTCGGCCCTCGAAGGCAAGGGCCGTGTCCGCGCAGCCATCGATGGTGGCGCCGAACGCGTTCCCGAGACCCGCTACGACGTCGTCGTCGAAGCGCTCGAGCTAGAGGGTCGCTACGAAGTCATCTTCGAGCGTCTCGTGATGGCGCGGCAAGCGGTCTCGGATCGTCCACCCGCCGAAGACGACGCGCCTGTCACCGGCGACATGGAGGCGGCGCCCTCCAACGACGAGAACGAAGCCGAAGAAGCTGCGGCCCCCGAAGTCGAGATCGCCGCCGAGGAAGTTTTCTCCGTACCTCTTGATGAGGTCATATCCGTCCCGCCGGGCGCGGTGGAAGACGTCGAAGTCGCGGAAGAAGACGACGACGAGACCGAAATGGAGAAATACGCGAGCTCACACGAGGAGCAGGCTCTCGAAGAAGCGTTTCAGGGCGAGGTCGACGAGGACGGCGAGCCGCTGGTGGCCGCTGAGCCCAACGTCGGCGCTCCGGTTCCGATGCCTTCCATGGCTGCGCCCCCGGAGGCACCTCCGGCACCAGAGGGGCTCAACGTCGTTGCGCCGCCAGAAGGGCTCATGAGGCCTTCACGAGCCGGCGCGGACGAAGACCTGATCGCCAGCTACGAAGAGGTCGGAGAGGAAGAGGACTCGGGTCTCTTCGAATACGAAGAAGGGCTCCCGATTCCATCGCGTCCTCCGCTTCCCGACCTGGATCCAGCTCGCCGCGTCGCCGCGGTTGAAGCAAACGACGTCGAAGACGTCGAAGATTCGGAGCCACCGGAAGCCAATGACGACTACGAGGAAATTCGACTCAGCGAGCTTGCCGAGAGTGCCGAAGAGGGGTGACGTCTCATGAGACGCTTCGTCGCCACCATCCTGTGCGCTTTGAGCCTCTCGGTCGGTCTCTTGGTCCCTGGGCACGCGAGCGCCGACGCGGTGGTCCACGTCATCATACGCAATATCGACGAACGGCCGGTCGACGGCCTCGTCAAGCTCAAGCCACTCGATGACGGCAAGAGCTTCAGCTGCTCGACGGTCAAGGGCACCTGCACGATAAGCTCGGTTCCGGGCGGTAGCTACATCGTCACGTTCCAGCCCAACAAAGGCCGCTCCACCGCCCCCCGGAAGGTCATGATCCCGCCTGACGGCGAAGCAGATCTCCATATCTCGGCGAAATAGCACTGGAGTTGGACCCGGGCGCTCTCGAAATGTAATCATTCGAACGGGAAGCTCGCGAAGGGGATGCGAAGTAGCCGGATACTGTCCTGCTTGGGGGGGATCGTCGTATTGGCGTGCGCAGTATCCGTGCGTGCGGATGACGACCGACCTGGTGACGCCGAGACACGCGACGAGCAACGGCTTCTCTCCCAGAACAGCTTCAGCGGTCCGACGGGCGGTATCCGCGTCATCGATGCCTCCTCCGGCCCGAAAGGCACGTTCCGACTTGCGTTGAACACCGAGTTCTTCCTCTTCCGGGACTACTTCGTCCCGAACGACAGGACGCAGCACTTCGCCGGCAACCTTTCACTGAGCGTGACTGCGACCGAATACCTCGAAGTGTTCGCTTCTGCCGAGGTCACGTCGGCTTGGGACAATTCGACCGACCCGATTTTGGTGCAGCGCGTGGCGGACGCCCTGATCGGGCTCAAGGGCTACCACTGGGTCAAGCCCTGGGTCGCGGTGGGCGGCGACGTGAGCGTTGGCTTTCCAGGCGGCGTCGGCGACATGAAGCAAACGTTTCGAGCGACGAGCTTCGGGCTTCGGGTGAATGCGACCCTCGACTTCCGCGCGTATCACCGTCGTGAGCTGCCGCTGATCGCGAGGCTCAATGGGCAGTACTGGTTCGACAACACGGCGAAGCTCGCCGAGAGCATCGATACCCAGGGCTCGCTCACTCCTTTCGAGCGGTTTGCCTACAGGATCAACGAAACCGACACGGTCCGGATCGGTGCGGGGCTCGAAGTGCCGCTCGAAGCTGGCAAACTAGGCCTACATCCCCTGCTCGACTGGCGTTGGGACATTCCCGTCAATCGACAAGACTTCCAGTGCTCGTCGGCGGGCCTCCCGAGTGGCGACAATTGTCTCGCCGACGTGGGGCTCAGAGCGTATCCGATGACCCTGACGATCGGCCTACGGATGTACACGCCACCCAAGGGGCTGGCGTTCACGCTTGCTGTAGACCTCAGCCCCACCGGCGCCCGCGACTTCGTGCGCGAGCTTGCCCCGAACGCCCCCTACAACATCATCTTCGGCATCGCCTACGCAGTGGACCCGCGTCCCTCTCGCGTCCCGGAACCGGTGAGCACGCCGGCATCGTACGCGCCAGCCACCGAAGGCCGCATCTACGGTTTCGTGGTTGACGCGCATCGCGACCAACCCGTCGCGAACGCCCATGTCTCCGTGGTCGGACAGGAGGCGTCCCCCCAGACCAGCGACGAAGCGGGACGTTTCATCACCTATGTGGTCCCGGCTGGCGAGGTCGCCCTCGAGGTCAGCCATCCCGAATACGAGCCCACGGAGTGTCTCGCGTCGTTTGCAGAGCTCGATCCGTCGGAAGAGGTTGAGCCAATCGCCGAGGTGACCTGCCCGATGACTCCGATCAGCCTGGACGGCAGTCTTCGGATCACGGTGATCGGCAAGAAGGGCAGGCCTGTTCCGGCCGTTGCGGTCACCTTACGCGGTCCTTCCGAGCACAGGCTCGTGTCCGACGCCGCCGGGCAGGCCGCGGTCGAGCTTCCTGCCGGGCAATACACCGCCTACATCGACGACCCTGCGTATCTCGTCGCCGTGAGTGACCTCGAGGTCGTCCCCCGCGCGGAAACCGCGCTGACGCTTCGGGTTTTGCCGAAGCCATCCCGACCGCGGGTCGTGGTGCGCGGGCAGCAGATCGTTCTCCGCAGTCAGGTGAGCTTCGCCACCGGAAGCAACGAGATCCTGCCGAACAGCGAGCCCTTGCTGCTCGAGGTCGCGGACGTTCTCCTTCGTGACCCTTCTCTCGAGCTCATCGAGATTCAGGGCCACACCGACAATCGCGGCGGGCAAGAGCTCAACATGAAGCTGTCGCAGGGCCGCGCCGAAGCCGTACGCGAGTGGTTGATCAGCCACGGCGTCGAGCCTGCAAGGCTAGTCCCCAAGGGCTACGGTTCGA
>JAPUKT010000126.1 GCA_027295555.1 Deltaproteobacteria bacterium | reverse complement strand
GACTATTCGGATGTCCGTGGCCAGGAGTTTTGCAAACGGGCCCTGACCATCGCCGCCGGCGGGAACCATAATATGTTCATATTAGGACCATGCGCCACAAACCCCGTAACTTGTTCTATTGGAACGAGTTAGTGCGACGATATTCGGGGTGGCTCGAAATCAATTAGGGCCGCCGGGCAAATGGCGACATTGGTGGCGGATTCAGCCGACTTGCACCGGATCTTGGTGCGCCGGGCCAATGCTGGTCATCAACGATGGTAGGCGTCTCTTGACCCGGTAGTACGTCGGACGAGACATGCCGGTGTCTTCGATGAAGCGTCTCACTCGTTCCTTGTCCGTCTCGAAGCGAGGGTTCACCTGGAGACCGGCCACGATGGCTGCAAGTCGGTCGGGCAGCATCATCTGAAGCACGATCTGCCGCCAATCCTCAAACCCGGCGCGGCGCAGCCTCCGCCCCTTATCGTAATGCCGCATCGATACGTGCGGGACCACGGGCAGGTACCCGGCGATGAACTCAAAGACCACCGGGTCGTCGAACCACTCCTTGACCTTCCGATGAACCTCCGCGTTGTCCGGGTCGAAGTGGAGGATGATCGCCCGATCTTCGAGCGCGCGAACGTTCGGGTTGAGCGTTCGCCAATAGTTGGCGATCAGGAGGACGTTGCTGCGGGTCTCGAAGCGCGACGGCAAGTCGATGGCGTTGATGGTCGTTTTCGTGATCCAGGCGATCTCCTTGGCCCGCCCATCGTTGCACAGCGGCTTCAGGAGTCGAACGCAATCGGTATTTGCGTACAGCTTGTCGAGGTCGTCGAGGACGATGGGTTGATCGCGATGCTCCCAGAGCTGCTGGTACATCCCGAACGGCTGGGCATGGCCCTCAACATACAAAGCCCGCCGCCCAGCACTGCCGTTTCCCGAAGAACCGATGCCCAGCGTATTCTTCGCGCTCTCGGTCTTTCCGGTGCCGTGCCGCCCCAGAAGCAGGACCAAGCCAAGCTCTCCGGAAGCGAACTTGCGGAGGTAGCGGAGCAGGTCGCTGTATCGCCTGACCATAATGGCGTCGTGCGGCAATTCGTGCTGTTTCGGGCGAGCGGTCATCGGCAACGCCGGTTTCCAGATGGTGGGGCGGAGAATGGAAAAACGTGAGACTTTGAGACTGACCGGGGCCAGCAAGGCTGTTTTTCGGGTTTCGCGGGCGTCATTCCGGCTCGGTCAACGAGGTTGCCTCCACGATCTTCTGAAACTCAGTGAGCATGTCAGCTTGGTGTCGGGACAGGAAGCGGACGATGCTGGCGTTGTCGAGCAGCTTCCGCAGATAGGCCACCGAGGTCACCAAGTTGAGCACGTTTCGTCCGTGGGTTTCCTCGATCTGCCGGAAATCCCTAGAGAGATTCTCCATTTCACGTTCCATGCGGGTGATTTCCTCCGGCGATAACCCCGTCCTTGCCTTTGCTGCGCCCTTCTCGACGAGCTGATCGTCAGGTGTCGCCGCGATCAAGCACTTCGCGTAGGAAGCGGTGAGATTGCCAGAGGCGATCAGCAGTTCGGCCATCTCGATCTGGCGCATCGGCTTGACCTTGCTCAACTCGCGAACCGCACCTCCCGAAACCCGCCGGTCCTTGAGCAACTTGACCGCTTCGGGACAAACGCCCTTGAGCAGATCCCGTTTGGAACGAATGCTCTTCACATCGACGTTTAGCGTGGCAGCGATACGATCCTCGGAGACGCCGTTCTCGATGGCCCGGAGGATCATGAAGTGCTCTTGGATCGGAATGACTTGGTTGACTTTGTGGTTGTAGGTGTACGCCTCGTCCTCGGTTGCAACTAGACAGAACGCCTCCGTCTTCCCAAGATCTTTGATGGCCTCGAAGCGCAGCAGCCCATCCAACAGGATGTACCGGCGCTTCTTTCCGTTTTGCGGAAACACCACCAGCGGTTCAATGATCCCGATCTCTCGAATGGACGCGACGATGCGCTGATAGCGACGAGACCGCTTGATGGCCACCGTGATCTTCTTCAACGGCAGGATTCGGTCCAATGGCAAGGCGATCCCCTTGGGATCGAAGGCCATTGCCACCGTGTCTCTTTTCATCATTGCTCTCCCCTGTAGATGCGCTCCGCCAGAAACTTCGTGAGTGTGTCCAATCCCTCCGCCCGAAGCAGAGTCACGAAGTTCTCGTCCTCGAACAGCGATCTCAGTCCCGAGACAACGAACAGGAGTCGCGCCTCGCATACCTTGGACTTCTTGATGACGTATCGCTGACGCTGAGTTTCCTTGTGATACGTTCGGAGCAACTCGTCGTGCGAAACAACCTTGGCGTCGTGTTGCCGACGGGCACCTCGCAGACGCTTTCCGCGTGAGCGCCGAGTCTGGACGAGCCGCCGCGCTTTGAGCAGTGCTCTCCCACGAAGGTTGTTGCTCTCATACGCCTCAGTCAGGGCTCGTTGGATCTCTTCGTCATCGGAGCTGGCGATGGTCATAGCCACGCTGATTGGAATCTGTCCGCGTTCGACGGCTTGGAGCAGTCGTTCTTCTCCCTTCCTGAGCAAGCGATCAATGTCTCGGACATACCCGGTGACGAGATCCGTCTTGCGGGCGATCTCCGAGTAGTTGTATCCCCGCTCGCGCAGGGCGCGGATTTCCT
>JAPUKT010000125.1 GCA_027295555.1 Deltaproteobacteria bacterium | reverse complement strand
CGTTGAAGCCGAATTCATCCACGCGCTTGCCCTGCTCGTAGTAGGAACGAAGCAATCCCGCATAGACGATCTCTCCACGTAACGCCACCGAAAACTCGAAGTTCTTGCCGAGCGACAGACGATCGAGCCCGACCTCGATGGTGTCGGTGTTGTAGTAGAGGCGAAGGTCTGCATCGCGGGCGATGTCGGCTCGAGTAGCTTGAAAAAGAACCCAGCCGAAGCCGCCAACCTCGGGCGCTAGCCCAAAGTCAGCTCCAGCTGCGGCTTGCCCGTGCCACTCCTTGTCGTCGTCGGCGTAGGCAACCGAAGAGACCAACGCAGCGGTACAACACAGGACCAAGATCCGCATCGACCGAGCGTACCACAGAAGAAAACCGCAAAAGCGATCGCGTTGGTCCGGGTAGGGGCGCACCTACGCCCGTGCCCCGCTCTCGATGGCCCGCGCGAAGTCGGCGCCCGACGGAAGTTGAAAGACCCGATGTAGCCTCTGCTCGGGGCGAGCAGTAGTATTGCTCTGATGTCGGACCAGACCGAGACGGAAGTGCTGGTTGCCGCGCGTGATTGGAAAGCCGCGGATCACGGTGTTGCGCTGGCTACCGTCGTCAAGACTTGGGGGTCTTCGCCTCGCCCTGCGGGGAGTCACCTCGTCGTACGAGACGACGGCTTCTTCTTGGGGTCGGTGTCGGGGGGCTGTGTCGAAGGCGCGGTCATCGAAGAGGCCCTTGGCGTCATGAAGACAGGTCTCTCCAAGGTTCTCGAGTTCAGCGTGACGAACGAGCGGGCATGGGAGGTGGGCCTTGCCTGCGGGGGCACCGTTCGCATCTTCGTGGAGCCGGTGCAGTGAAGGCCGAGATTCTAGAGACCGTGCTGGCGGAGATCAAAGCCAAGCGACCCGTCGTGTTGGCGACCAATCTCGAAACCAGCGAGCAACGTCTGCTCCACCGTGGTGATGGCGAAACCGAGTCCGAACGCGCGGATGTCGAGCGTTCCTTCCGCGTCGACACCTGTGTCACCACCGACACCGAGGGCGGCGCGCAAGTGTTCTACCAGCCCTTCAACCCACCGCTTCGCATGATTCTGATCGGTGCAGTCCACATCGCCCAACCACTGTCGGCGATGGCCACGCTCACTGGCTACGAAGTCACCATCGTCGATCCCCGCGAGTCCTTCGCGGCGGCGGATCGCTTCCCCGGCGTCACGTTGAATCTCGAGTGGCCGGACGCAGCCTTGGAACCGCTGTCGTTGGATCAGCGCTGCGCGGTGGTCACCTTGACCCACGACCCGAAGCTCGACGACCCCGCGCTGCAAGTCGCGCTCCGCAGCGATGCGTTCTTCATCGGCTGCCTCGGGAGCAAAAAAACTCACACGTCGCGCTTGCGAAGGCTTGTCAAGGCGGGGTTCGCCGAGTCTGATCTCGCGCGTGTAAAGGGCCCGGTCGGCTTGCCGATCGGTTCTCGCTCGCCGGCAGAGATCGCGGTCTCCGTGCTGGCCCAGGTCACGGAAACCCTGCGAAAGCCTGCACCTTAAAAGGGGACGGTCCCTTTTTATTCGTCGTGGCAGCAGTGACCTTCGCCTTCGGTGCCGATCGCTTCTTTGGCGACGGCGTCGACGGTTTGTGGGCGGGAAGGCCCGGCAGCCTTCTCGTGGGGCGTCTCCGACGGGCGTTGGGTCGTCACCCTGATCGACTCTCGCTGAGCCGTGATTGCGGCGATGATGCTGACCGCGATCTCCTGTGGGGTCTTGGCACCGATGTCGATGCCCGCGGGACCATCGACCTTGGCCCAACCCTCTCGCGACACACCCCGGCTCTTCATCGAGCCTCCGAGAGACGAGAAGCGCCTCGGGCTCGCAACGACGCCGAGGTAGCCCGGTGCAAGCTCGACGGAGCGCGCGACGGCGTCCTCGTCGAATACACCGTGGGTCGCCACGACGATGGCGGCCTCGGCCGGGCGCTTGAGCGCCACCTCGTCGAGCGCGGTGATGACTTTGGCACCCTCGAGCGGAGGACGCTCCGTAGTGTCGACTACCGTGACCTCGTAACCAACCGCAACGCCGAGCTCGACGAGCGATTGCGCGACCGGAGAATTGCCGAACACCACCAACTCCCGCTTCGCCCGATGCGGCTCGAGGTAGATCTCGAGCTCGCCGCCGCTGTAGCAAGTCATGGGAACGACGATGAGGCCTTCCCGATCGTTCGGAAGGCTCGGGTCCGGTGTGATCTGAACGATGCGGCAGGCGCCGTCGGAGAGCGCCAACTTGGCTTCCTTCTTGACGGTCGGCTCTGCACAGCTGCCACCGATCCATCCGTGCACCACCCCCGCCTCGGTCACCACGGCCTTGTCGCCGGGCTTTGCCGAAGTAGGCGCGACCGCGCGGACGACCGTGGCCAGCACGAAGCTCTCCCCTTTTTTTTCGAGCTCCTCCGCGGTCCGGTACCAACTGTCCATCACTTCATTCTAACGACGTTGGCTCAGTCCGTAACCCCATTATCCCGAAGCAATTTCCATACTTTCGGCGGAGTGATGGGGATGTCGATGTTCCGAACCCCCAAATGCCACAGCGCGTCAACGACCGCGTTGGCGATGGCAGGCGGTGCGCCGACCGTGGCGGACTCCCCGACGCCCTTGGCGCCGATGGGGTGGTGAGGCGATGGGGTGATGGTCTTGCCGAGCTCCCACTTGGGCGACTCGACCGCGGTCGGTACGAGATAGTCGGCCAGGGTGCCAGTCAGGTTCTGGCCGTTTTCGTCGTAGACGATCTCTTCGTACAACGCGGGCGCGAGGCCCATGGTGAGACCGCCTTCGATCTGCCCTTCGACGATGAGCGGGTTGATGATGTGCCCGCAGTCGTCGACCGCCACGAAGCGACGGACCTTGACCTCGCCGGTGCCCTTGTCGATGTCCACGACGCAGATGTAGCTGCCAAACGGGAACGTGAGGTTGGGCGGGTCATAGTAGTCGACCGCTTCGAGCCCGGCTTCCATCCCCTGCGGATGGTTTGTGTAGGCCGCGAACGCGATCTCTTGTATCGTTTTCGCCTGATCGGGCGAGCCCTTCACCTGGAAGCGATCGACATTCCACTCGAGGTCGTCTTCTCCGACCTCGAGAAGATGTGCTGCGATCTTCTTGGCCTTGGCCTTGATCTTTCGCGAGGCCATCGCGGCGGCAGCGCCGGCGGTCGGCGTCGACCGGCTCGCGTAGGTCCCAAGACCATAGGGAGCGGTGTCGGTATCGCCCTCTTGCACCTCGATATCGTCGGCCGGAAGCCCGAGCTCCTCGGCAATGATCTGCGCGTAGGTCGTTTCGTGGCCCTGCCCCTGCGACTTGGTCCCGAAGCGGGCCATCGCTTTACCCGTGGGGTGGATTCGGATCTCGGCCGAGTCGAACATCTTGAGGCCGAGAATGTCGTAGTCCTTGGAAGGACCCGCCCCCACGACCTCAGTGAAGCTCGAGATGCCAATGCCCATGAGCTCGCCTTTGGCCCGCTTTTCCTTTTGTTCTTCCCGAAGCGCGCGGTAGTCGATCATGTCCATCGCCTTCTTCAAGGCGGCTTCGTAGTTCCCGCTGTCGTATTCCCAACCGGTGGGTGACTTGTACGGGAACTGATCAGGACGGATGAAGTTCCTCAGACGGTAGTCCGCTGGGTCTTCACCGAGCTCGTGCGCCATGATCGATGTCATGCGCTCGACCATGTGGACCGCTTCGGTCACGCGGAAAGAGCAGCGATACGCGACCCCGCCTGGTGGCTTCGTCGTGTATACGCCGTCGACCTCGACGTGTGCGGCCTTCATGTCGTACGACCCCGTGCAGATGCTGTACAAGCCAGCTGGGAATTTCGACGGGTTGGCCGCCGCATCGGCAGCACCGCAGTCGGACAGCGTTTTCACCCGCAGCCCGGTGATCTTCCCGTCCTTATCCGCCGCCATCTCGGCCTCGATGTGATAATCGCGGGCGAAGCTGTCTGCCTGAAGGTTCTCGCTCCGGTCCTCGATCCACTTGACTGGCTTCCCAGTCACCAAGCTGGCCACCACACAGATCACGTAGCCGGGATAAATCGGCACTTTGCCGCCGAAGCCTCCGCCGATGTCCGGGGAGATGATCTGAATCTTGTGCTCTGGTAACCCGCTCACCATCGCGAAAACGGTTCGGTGAGCGTGGGGCGCTTGCGAGGTCATGTACAGCTGCATGTGCTCGCGAGCCTTGTTGTAGTTCGCCACCATGCCGCACGTTTCGATCGACACAACGTGGAGCCGGGGGATATAGAACTTCTCTTTGATGACCGTGGCGGCGTCGCTGAACACCGCGTCGGCGGCGGCCTTGTCGCCCGCTTCCCAATGCCAAATGTGGTTGGTCTTTTTCTCTTTGTCTTCGCGAACGATGACTTTGTCTTTCAACGCCTCGAATGGGTCGATGACGGCATCGAGCGGCTCGTAGTCGACGAATACCTGTTCGATAGCATCGGCAGCAATGTACCGACTGGTGGCGATGACCGCGCAGACCTCCTGCGCGTAGTACACGACTTTGTCGATCGGAAGCACCATCTG
>JAPUKT010000124.1 GCA_027295555.1 Deltaproteobacteria bacterium | reverse complement strand
CGCTGCCTGTAGTCGGCGGGATAGCGCTCAGGGAACAAGTCTCGTTTCTGATTCACGATCCGGTCCGCCGCGGCCTCGAGCGTGCTGAGGAAGGCCTGCGCATCAGCCACGTCCGTGACCTTCACCAAGCCTGCCAGGGCTTCCAGAAAGTCATCGCGCCAACCGACTTCGTTGTTGAACCGCTGGGCCTTGAGCCAGTCGAGCGCTGAAGAATCGCCTAGCAGAACTACCAAAGTGCGGAGAACGGTCTCGGGAAGCGTCGACTCTTTGCTGAAATTCGGATCGTGCTTCGACCCGTTGAGGTTCGCGTCGACCAGCAGGAACTTCCGCGCGGGATCCAGCCCGGGGCGCTCCAGCGTACCGTCGAGCTTCCTCGCCAACCGCACCGCCTCGCCGAGCGGCTCGTTATTGAACAAGCCCCCATCGATGTACGTAAACTCGCCGGGAAACGGATCGAGGTCGTGACCCCTCCATGGCTCCTCGTCCGACGGCAGCTCGTGGGGAGCAAACGCGAACGGAAAATTTCCTGAAGCGATCGCCGCTTCTCGAATCTCGACCCACGTCGCCGGGTCGAGACGATTGGCCTCATTCAACTCGAATTCACGCCGCTCGACGTGGAAGGTGCTCACGAATTTGGCGACAGGTGCACCCGGCCGCGTGCTTTTGGACAACGTGTAGTCCACTCCGGACATATTCGAGAGCGCGAAACGCATCAGTAGCTTGGGGGGCGCCATCGACGAGGGATTCGCCTGAGCCGGCGTGGCCAAGAATTGCTCGGCGATTTGGCTGATCGGCTGTTTTGACAACAGAGCGTTGGCTGGGATCCCCTCGAGAAGGCGCGTGATATCGATCTCGTCAACCCAGGCCTTCTGAAGGGACCGTTGAGCGTCGGGTCCCAACATGACCGCCCGACCGAACATCGCAGCAGTCAACGCGCCCGCCGAGGCGCCGGTGATCACAGCGATCTTGAAGTGGTCCCGGGGCTCGCGATCTTGGTTGAGTCGCTCGAGCTGGTAAAGAAGCTCATCCAGGACGCCCGCCTCCCAACTGCCGAGAGACACGGCCCCGGAGAGCACCAGTGCGATGTTGGGCATGCGGATCCCCTTTCCGAAAGTGGGGGGGGCCCGAATGCGAAGGTAGGGACCCGCAAGGCACTGTCAACGTGAGCCAATGGCGTTGAGCCAGGGCTTATGCTTAAATGAGAGCCCACTCCGCCCGAGCGGCCCATGTTGGTCGGTGAGACGACCCACTCAGACGGCACGGAAGGAAGGGTAGCTATGAGAAAGAAGCGCCGCACCGTCACAGCTCCAGTGCCCGCGGTCACCGTTGCCCTCATCTGCGTCTTCGGCGTTCCTCCCACCAGTATGGCAGCGCAAGATGTGGTGCAGATCAGACCTGGTGATCAAGTACGGATTCGTATATGCGCCCTGGCGCATTGGAGAGACCTCGATCCTCGGACACGTCGAAGACAGTGTGGACGCGGTCGAATCGACGGAACGGTAGGTGAGCTAGACTCGACTGCGCTTGTCGTCGAGTCGGAACTTGGCGAGTCCCGAAAGGTCCCGCTCACGTCGGTTTGGCAAATCCAGGTCCAGCAAGGGCAAAAGTCGAACGGCGCGTGGGGCTTCCTGATCGGCGCCGGTGCAGGATATGGTTTCGGGTTTCATTTTCTGCGTAAGTGCTGAGTGCGATTCCCCCTCCTCGATTGGGCCTGGTGGTCCCGGTCTCCTATTGGGTGTCGTAGCGTTGTCCAGCCTCGCCGGCGGTGTCGCGGGCTTGCTGGTCGGCAGCCAAATCAGGACCGACCGGTGGTTAGGCGTGCCGCTCGACCAGTTGGGTCCGGGCTTCATTCCCCAGCCTGATCGAGGCGTCGCACTCAGGTTCTCAGTCAGGTTCTAGGGGCCAGCCCCTCGACTTCAGTCCCGCCCCAGGCTCGGCGACGGGTCATGTGAGACCCCGAACAACTTCAGGCTCACCTGCATGGTCGGACCCATCAGCACCGCGAAAAGCACCGTCCCGACCCCAATGGAGCCACCCAGAAAGAACGCGATCGCCAAGACTGTGCCCTCGACGACATTGCGCGTGATGCGCAGGCTCCGCTTCACCTGCCTCGACAGACCCATCGCGAGTCCGTCCCGTGGGCCAGCCCCCATGCGGGCCCCGATGTAGACAGCCGTACCGAGGCCCATGACGAGTATGGCCACGAGGAATTGGATGGTGCCAAGCCCAAATCCCGACTGGCTGGGGAGCCACACCTGCTCGCGCAGCAGGTCCACCCACGGCCCAATGAGCAACATGTTGAAGATCGTCGCCACACCGGGCTTCACCGAGAGCACGAATCCGCTGAAGATGATCAGCAGGAGTCCTATTCCCTGAGAGATCCGCCCAAAGCTGAGACCCGAGCGATCGCTGAGCGCTTCCTGCAGCGCAGACCAGGGGTCGAGCCCGATGCGGGCCTCGAGCATCAGCGCCACCGCAAATCCGAACAAAAACAGTCCGAGCTGCAGCCGGGCGAAGTGCCGCCAAAAGGTCCATGAACGGAGCTGATCCAAGAATGACGCTCCGGACTGATCCAAGAATGACGTTCCAGGTTGGCAGTTTGAGGGCTTCGTGTGCGGTGGATGAACATCGTCGGACCACCGGCCTCCTGACACCCCGCGAATGGGTGCCGGCGTTTGACATTGGAGCGGAACCCATAAAGTATGCGATGATACACCGTACCCGGACCCGGATGCAGGTATGTCATCGAAGAAGGCTCGTCGCAGGGCGCGTCACGAGCAGAACCAGGACAGTAGCCGCAGCAGGCTCAGCCCCGTTACCGTGTTCATCCTGATCATCGGAC
>JAPUKT010000123.1 GCA_027295555.1 Deltaproteobacteria bacterium | reverse complement strand
GCTCCGTTTGCCGGCCCAGAGTTGCAGGGTTTCGTTCGCGGCGCGCTGGACAACGTCCCTGGCGTCGACCGGCTCGGCTTCGGGCTTCAGATCTCGGGTTGCCAGCAGCGATAGGTCGAGGGCGCTGTCGAGAAGGACCCGGAGCCTGATGCCCGATGCGCGGATGACCTCGAGATCCTCTTGCTGAGACTCGTTGATGTCGCCGTCGATCCCCCCAAGAAGCACGTCAGAGAAGCCAAGCACGGCGTTGAGCGGGGTTCGAAACTCGTGCCGAAGTGCCATCAAGTAGTCCACGTCGTCGTACAGGTCGGGTCGTGCCGAGCTCGAGGCGGGCGTCGAGGTTGGAGGCTCCGCGGTTGGAAGCGGCGGTGGGTCGAGTTGGAAGGGGCTGACGGGTCGCGCCGCCGAACGCGCAGTGGTCATCATGAGCAGCACCCCAGCGAAAGCCAGCGGAACGAAAACGCCCGCGGACGAGAAGCCCCAAGCCTCCTGCGTCAGCCACAAGCCGACCCCAGTCGCCAGCGAAAGAGCCACCGTGAGCCCGCCAAACCTCGCGGTGACGACTCGAAGTGCGCCTGGCCCTTTCCCCGCCGACGACGCCCTCACAAAGAACGCCCGATCTCGACCTCGGGAACACGGTGCGACCCCTCGTCTCGCAACCGGAGCGCCAGATCGATTCGAGCCGCTGCGTTGATCAAGCCGAGATGACTGAAGGCTTGTGGAAAGTTGCCGAGCAACGCATGCGATGTGGGATCGATCTCCTCCGCGAGCAATCCGAGGTGATTGGAGGCCTCAGCATGGGCGACGAATACTCGTTGCGCTTCATCGACCTGGCCGGCCATCGCCAACACTTCGGCGAGCCAGAATCCACACAGAACGAACGCGCCTTCGTCGCCGCCAACACCGTCATCGGTGCGGTATCGGTAGATGTACGGATCGTCGCCAAGCTCCGCTCGAATCCACTCGACGGTGCGCAGCACACGGTCGTCGTTCGGGGGCAAGAAACCATGAATGGGAAGCAGCAAAAGCGATGCGTCCGGGTGCTCGTGGTCATAGGCCGCGACGAAACGACTTCCGGTGCGATCCAACCCGCGCACACATAGCTCCGCGTGGAGCTCGTCGGCGACTTGCCGCCATCGCTGTTGTAGCTGAAGATCACCAAATAAAGGTGCAAGCTCGGCGCCCCTTTGCAGAGCAAGCCAACTCATCAACTTCGAATGCACGTTGTGACGCGTGCCATCCCGCGGCTCCCAAATCCCGTGGTCCGGCTCTGCCCAAGTCGCAACCACGTTCTGCACGACTTCTCGAAGCCGGCGCCACCCCCGTACCGTCAGCGAACCCCCACCCCGTTCGTAGACGTACGCAGCGTCCATCAATGCGCCAGCCGTATCGAGCTGAAGTTGATCGCGTGCGCCATTGCCAATTCGAACAGGAAGCGACCCCTTGTATCCGGCGAAGTGCCCGAGAATCTGCTCGTCGGGAACATGACTGCCGTCCACGGTGTACATGATGTGAAGCTGTCCGTCACGCTCGAGCGTGTCTCGAACGAAGTGGAAAAACTCGCGCGCCTCTCGATCGCAGCCGAGGAGGTTTGCGGCGCGGACGGCCATCGCAGTATCGCGAGTCCACGTGTATCGGTAATCCCAGTTTCGCGTTCCGCCGATCCGTTCCGGAATCGAAGTGGTCGGGGCCGCGACCATGGCGCCGGTCGGCGCATGCATCAAAAGCTTGAGGAGTAGCGCTGACCGAGTGACGTGGTGGCGCCAGGGCCCGTCGTATCGAAGCGTCCGCGACCAGTCACGCCACCGATTGCGGGTTGTGCGAAGCAACTCGAACGGCCGGTACGCCAAGATCGACTCCGACTCCGTCGCGTCCCAGCTGATCACGACCCATCCGCGCTCACCAGCCTTCAAACGAAAAATCGCCTGGACTCCCCCTTCGGGTCGGGGCTCCCACTTGCCGATGCCCCCGAGCACCCCTACGAGCCTCTGGTCCGATGGCCCCTTCGCTAGAGCGGAACGCCCGTCGATTTCGAAACTCGCCTCACTGCGTCCGTAGTCGAACCGAGGATCGAACACGACTTTGACGGTGGCCTCGCCTTCGACGCACTGAACTCGGCGGTGGACCTCGTGAATGGCAAGGCGCGGATCGTCTGCCCATGGCATGTAGTCGGTGAGGCGAATCGTGCCGTGTCCCTCGATTTGGAAGAGGGTTTCCAGAACGTTGGTGTCGGGATCGTATCGCTGGAGACTCTCGAACGGATAGTCGACGGGCGTGATCGACGTCGATCCGCCATTGTCCTCGTCGAGTAGGGAGGCGAACACGCTTGGGCTGTCGAAGCGGGGCAAACAAAGCCAGTCGATGACGCCGTCCGCCCGAACCAACGCAGCGGAGAATCCGTCGCCGATCAACCCGTGATCTGCAATGGACAGAGTCCGTCGTGAGGCTTCGTCTGCAAAGATGAAGGGTCGGTTGAGACGTTTGGCCGCGCTGTACAGATCCATGCGCCCGGGAGAATAGCAGATCGTGCGCTTTGGAACGCACATGCTAGACGCCCCCGGTGGAGCGGCCAAAGACGCGGTGGGGTTTACCCTTCGCCTTGGTGGTACTGACCTTCCTGTCGACTTTCTACGTCGGAGCCGGAATGGTCCTCGGTCACGCTCCCTCGTCGTTCGAGGAGCTCGGCGCGGGGTGGGTGTTCTCGCTACCGTTGATGGGGATCCTGCTCGCCCACGAGTTCGGGCATTTCTTTGCCGGGATGTACCACCGCGTCGATGTTTCACTACCGTACTTCATCCCGGTCCCGTTTTTTCTACTCGGCACGATGGGAGCCGTCATTCAGATCCGCGAGCGAATCCGATCACGAAACGCGCTGCTCGACATTGGAGCCGCCGGCCCGCTTGCTGGCATGGTCGTTGCGATTCCCGTTGTGATCTACGGTATCGCGATGTCACCGATCGATCCGCTTCCCGAAGGGAACTACATGATCGAAGGCCGGTCAATCCTCTACCTCGGCCTGCTCTACTGGCTCAAAGGTCCGATCCCCGGCGGCCACGACATCATGTTGACCCCGACCGCGCTGGCCGGTTGGGCGGGGCTCCTCGTCACCATGATCAACCTATTGCCGTTCGGACAACTAGACGGCGGCCATGTGGCCTACGCGCTCTGGGGTCGACGACAGGACCGGTTCTCTCGCTACGTGATTCGCCTCTTGCCCGCGTTGGCCCTGCTCGTGTGTGTTGCGTACGGCCTTCCGACCTATCTCGAGGGACAGCGCGGTGACCGATTGGTCTACGACGCAAGTGCCGGTTTGCATTGGCTCGTGTGGGCGTTCGTCTTGTGGATCCTCACGCGGGCCACGGGGCCCGACCATCCCCCGACCGAAGATTCCGTCCTCTCCCCGCGACGCCGAATCGTCGGCTGGTTAACCCTTTCGCTTTTCGCGCTGCTGTTCATGCCGGCCTGGCTTCGGATGCAGTAGGAAATTTCACCGAAAGCTCGGAATTTCTTAGGGTCGGGCCATGTCTCCGAGTCGTGGTGTAGGTCTGCTGTTCGTCTTGTTCGTGACCCTGGTGGGCACCTCCTCTCCGGCGGGGGCTTGGACCCGCACCGTCGTCAAGAGCGCAGACGCAACGGTGGATGTCGGCCCCGACGCGTCGATGAGCGTGCTGCTAAAGCTGGACGTCGAAGTCCACGCGGGCTGGTTGCATGAGCTCGAGTTCGCTGGCCTCGGTCCCGACGTCGAGCTCGATCGCCGCAGGCCTCCTTATCTCCGCTCCGACGAGGGCGAAATCTATCGTCCGGAAGCGGAGATCACCGAGGACGGTCTCATTCGACTCTCTTTCGAGCGGAGGGGCGCACCCCGCAAAGGCGAATACCGCGTCGTGCTCCGGTACCGGACCGAGGGCGAAGCTCGACCTCTCGGCGGAGCGGATAGCGACCGCACCCGACTCGCCTGGACGCTTCCTGCATGGGAAACCGGCCTCCACGACGTCTCGGTCGACATCCGCGCACCGAGGGGCGCGTCGGTTCCCCAGGAGCTGCAGGACATGGGCCCCGGCGTGGAGCTCGGCATCACCAAGAGGCCAAACGTCACCCAAATCGAATGGCGCCGCATCCACCTCCCGAGACAGACCCCCTGGACATTGATCTTCGACGTGCCCAAGAGCGCAGTTGCCCTGCCTGCGGCGGCGCCCGATGAGCCCGCTCCCTCCGGGTTTCGACCCCTCCATGTCGAAGAGCACCACTCTCTGCCCTGGGCGCTCTCACTGCTTGCGTGCCTCGTCCTTCTGAAG
>JAPUKT010000122.1 GCA_027295555.1 Deltaproteobacteria bacterium | reverse complement strand
CACGAGCCCGGCCCGCTTCAAGAGCCGATCGGGGAGGACGATTCTTCCTTGCTTGTCCATTTCCACATGCGAAATGGACGAGTAGAATTGAAGTTCGAAGCGCTGGGACTCCAGGCCGGTCATGTACTCGGTCTCGATCCGCTCCGAGAGCTCCTCGAAACGGGCTTCGGTAAGCAGCGAGAGCGTGCCCGGAAACTCCCCCAGTGTGACGTAGAGCACGACGCCCTCGTCCTCGGGCAGCCCGTTTCGCCGACGTTCCTCGCGGATGACCGCCCGCATGGGTGCCGGGACTTGAAGCCTCGACTTCTTGTCGATCGAACGGACGTGCGAGTCTGTGAAAAACTTCATTCATGGGCCGCCAACACCACCTTGTGGGACGTATCGCCACATTGGACCACTTCCCCCCACCACTGTCAAGAGAAAAACAAGAACGAAGGAAGGTCCGAGCAGGATTCTCGCCGAACGACTCGACCAGTGCGCCCAACATGTCGTCATCACGGCCCGATCGGGCACCAGGGATAGTGCATCCGAAGAAATGAAACGGCAGCCCTGACGCGGGACGCAGAATCTGCGCTGGCATCCGCCGAGCGCACAATCCTAGGGCTGGGTCTTACGGTGCAACCGGTCGGCGAGCTTGCGGGCCACGTCGAGCGGGACCAGGCGGGCGAGTTGGTCGGCGTCGTAGCTTCCTATCCCGACGATTTGTTTGATGAGCGTGCTGGAGGTCAGCACGTGCTCGCGGCTGGTCATGAGGAAAACCGTTTCGATCTGCCCCATCATCAGGTTGGCGGTGGCGATCTCCAACTCGGAGTGGAGGTCTCCCGTGTCTCGAATGCCGCGAAGAATGACCTGAGCCCCGACTTGTCGAGCATACTCCACGGTGAGTCCTTCGTAGGTTCGTGCCTCGACGTTGGACCACTCGCGCGTGTGATGGACGAGCATCTCCAGGCGCTCTTCCGGCGTGAAGGTCTCGGTTTTTTCAGGGTTTCTGCCGATGGCGACGATCAGTCGATCGTACAAACCCGCTGCCCGGCGAATGACGTCCAGGTGGCCGTGGGTGAGGGGATCGAACGCGCCGGGGAAGATCGCAATGTGCGCCGGGTCTTTGCTCATGCTGGGGCCGCCGTGACAATGGCAGGGGTATTGTACCGGCACGGCGTGTGAACGCGATAGACGATGCGATCTTCCAAGAGGAGAACGAGCAAGTTCCTCCTCCCCTCGGGAGGGGGTTAGGGGAGGGCCGGACGCGAAGAAAACCAACCGCCCATCAGATGAATCAACCGCTCTTCACAGACGCAACGTTGGCAACGCTCCCACGTCCGCCGAGCACCTCTCCCACGAATGTTCTTCGACACCCCGCCCCTCTCCCAAAGGGGGAGGGAGCGAGTTGACACTCCCTGCCGGGCTACCGATGCTGAGGTCATGAGCGGGAGCACTTCATCAAATCCGTCGGTGGATCTGTCGGTGGATCTGGCTGGCATGAGCCTAGCGAATCCGGTCATGACCGCATCGGGCACCAGCGGGTACGGTCCCGAGTATGCCGAGTTCGTCGATCTCAAGTGTTTGGGTGCGTTCGTCACCAAAGCTGTATCGGTCGAGCCGCGCAAAGGGAACCCGCCGCCGCGCGTCGTCGAGACCCCCGCCGGCATGCTCAACGCGATCGGGCTGGCCAACGTCGGCTTGGAGCGCTTCATCAAAGAAAAAGAGCCCTACCTCCGCGAGATGGGCATCCCCATCATCGTCAACGTCGTGGGCCACAGCCCCGAAGAGTTCGCTACCGTGTGCCAACGACTCGATGAGTTTGATTCCATCGCGGGGCTCGAGCTCAACGTCTCCTGTCCCAACGTCGCCGACGGGCTGGACTTCGGCACCGACCGAGGCCGGCTCGAGGGATTGGTCGCGAAAGTCCGCGCGGTCGTCCACCGGGCCAAGCTGATCGTCAAGCTCTCGCCCAACGTAACGGACATCGCCGAGACCGCCGCCGCCGCCGTCGAGGCTGGCGCTGACGCTCTTTCCGTCATCAACACACTTTGCGGCATGGTCATCAACGTGGAGACGTGGAAACCGATGCTGGCCAATCGAACGGGCGGCGTATCGGGTCCAGCCATCCGACCCGTGGCGCTGTATATGGTCCATCGAGTTTACACGAAAGTCGCGCGTGACGCCCACGTGCCGATCATCGGAATGGGCGGCATTTCCAACTGGCGAGATGCGGTGGAGTTCCTCCTCGCCGGCGCCACCGCCGTGGCTGTGGGGACCGCTTTGTTCGTCGATCCGCGCACCCCCATTCAGATTTGCGAGGGGCTTACCGAATACCTGACGCGTCGCGGGCTGTCGAGCGTTCGCGATTTGATCGGGCAACTGCGATAGTGTGTGCGGCTCAGTTGGCGCCTCGCCGACCCGCACTACCACGGTGTTAAGGCGAGGATTGGAGCCTCCCCTTCTCGCTTGACTACGCGCCCCGCTCAACGACGCGCCCGTTCGCGTTTGGCGAAACCCTACCTCTTCGACCGTGCGGCGGGCCTCGGCTCGACGGTCTGGGCGATGAGCAAACCCAGTTCAAAGAGCAGATACATCGGGCCGGCCAGTAGAAGCTGGCTGATGATGTCCGGCGGCGTCAGCATGGCGGCTGAGATCACAGCGCCCAGGAGCACGTAGCGGCGCGCGCGTTTCATGGCCGTCGTCGTCACCAACCCCGTCCGGGCCAGGAAATAGACCACCACGGGCGTTTCAAACGCCACCCCGAAACCCAGCGCCAGCATCAGCACGAACGAGATATAGTAGTCGATCGCAAACTGGCTTTGTATCGCCGGGGACATCGCCCCGACTTCAAACGGCATCGACCACAAGCCCGTCGGCGCCATGAACATGAGACGGCGGCGGGTGGCGTTGACCCACAGGTCGCCCGTACGAGGCTCCAAGGGGTCTTGTTCTAGCATGGGAACCTTCAGAGCGTTGGCGGCGGCGTCTGGAAGCGATAGCGTCGGACGATCGGTCAATATCGCCCGTTCGATCACCGTCGGCGTTAGATCGTGCAACGGAAAGTTGTTGTTGAAGCTGATAAAGAAACGCAGCACGATGGGAAGTACAATGAAATACATGAACATCACGCCCG
>JAPUKT010000121.1 GCA_027295555.1 Deltaproteobacteria bacterium | reverse complement strand
GTCTCCACGTTCGACGGGCCGGTCGAAGACCAGTACCGTCTCGTCGAGCAGACCCTGATGGACATCAGTATCGCTCTTCATGCGGGGATGACGTCGCTGCCTCACCTTCAGACGCTGACCGTGACCGGGCCTCTCAACGTTACCGGCGTCTCCGATACGCCCAGCCGTCAGAAGATCTTTACCTGTTATCCACAAAGCTCCGACGAAGAGCGCGCCTGCGCGCACGAGATCCTCTTGAATCTAGCCGCGCGTGCTTTTCGAAGGCCGGCGACGACCGAGGATCTCGAAGGGCTCATGGAGATGTATGAGCTAGGTCGCGAAGAGGGCGAGTTCGAGATAGGGATCCGCACGGCTCTTCAGGCCCTCATCGCGAAACCGGAATTCGTGTTTCGGTTCGAGCGCGTCCCGCGAGATGTGCAGACCGGAGACACATATCGGGTAAGCGACATCGAGCTCGCGTCTCGCTTGTCCTACTTTCTGTGGAGCACGGCGCCCGATGAAGAGCTCCTTCGAGTTGCCAGTCAGGGAAGACTTCGGGATGAGGCAGTCCTCGAACAGCAAGTGAGACGCATGCTGGCGGACACGCGCGCGGAGGCATTGGCGACCGATTTCGCGGCTCAGTGGCTGCGTCTAAGAAGTATCGAGGAAATCCATCCCGAGCCCACGATCTTCCCCGACTATACGAGAAATCTGGCGGAATCGATGATGCGCGAGGTCGAGCTTTTGTTCGACAGCATCGTTCGCGAGGACCGTAACGTACTGGATTTGTTTACCGCGGATTACACCTATGTCGACCAGGTTCTCGCCGAGCATTACGGGATTCCGAACGTCCAGGGCAACCGGTTTCGACGCGTCGAGTTGAAGGATCCCAACCGGTATGGTTTACTGGGCAAAGGAGCAGTGTTGACCTTGACGTCTTTGGCCAGGCGGACTTCGCCGGTGGCTCGCGGCAAGTACGTGCTGGAGGTTCTGCTTGCGGCGCCTCCCCCCAATCCTCCGGCAGAGGTGCCGCCCTTTCCGGAAACCGTCAACAACGGGAAAATCTTGTCCGTGCGCGAGCGCATCGAGCAGCACCGGGCCAACCCGGCTTGCTCTGCCTGTCATCAGATCATGGACCCTATAGGCCTGACGCTCGAGAACTTCGACGCGATCGGACGCTGGCGTGTCAACGATGGTGGACTCCCCATCGATCCGTCCGCCGAAATGGTCGACGGGACCAAGCTTGAAGGGCCGGCCAGCTTGCGCCAAGCCCTCTTGAACCGCTCGAGCGCATTGCTCGGCAGCTTCACCGAGAACCTTCTTGCTTATGGCGTCGGCCGCATCCTCGACTATCGCGACATGCCGACGGTCCGTTCGGTGCAACGAGCGTCGGCCGAGCAGGACAACCGTTTTTCGTCATTCGTTCTGGGCGTGGTGAAGAGTGCCCCGTTCCAGATGAGGACATTCCATTCGGCTTCGGACGAGGCTGAAAACCAGTAAGTACGCGTATCGCGATTTGGGGAGGGCCTGATCATGTTCATCACAAAGAAACACCTTTCGCGGCGGACGGTGTTGCACGGTATGGGAGCCACGATTGCCCTGCCCTTCATGGAATCGATGGTGCCCGCTCTGACCCCGCTGCGCAAGACCGCGGCGGCGCCGCGAAGTCGCTTCGCGGCGATCGAGATCGTCCACGGTTCGGCCGGCAGCACGGTGTACGGGAAAAAGAAGAACCTTTGGTCTCCGCCAGAGGAAGGGTCCGACTTCGAGCTCACCAAGATCCTGAAGCCGCTGGAGCCGTTCCGGGAATACACGACAATCATTAGCGACACCGATTGCGCCCAGGCCGACGCCGTCACCGCCGAGGAAGTCGGCGCCGACCACTTCCGCTCCAGTGCCGTTTTTCTGACCGGCACGCATGCCAAGCAGACAGAAGGCTCCGACGTCGAGAACGGCACGTCCATCGACCAGCTCTACGCACAGGAGCTCGGGCAGGACACACCACTGCCATCCATCCAGCTGAGCATCGAGAACCTCGACTCTTCCGGCACCTGCGGCTATCACTATAGCTGCGTTTATATGGACACGATCTCCTGGTCTTCGCCAACGACACCGCTTCCCATGACACGGGACCCGCGCCTCGCTTTCGAGGAGCTATTCGGTTCGGGCGGCTCGCCCGAGGACCGGGCGGCCCGGCGAAGGATCAACCGGAGCATTCTCGACGGCATCACGCAAGATGTTGCTCGGCTGCGCGCCGATTTAGACCCGGTAGACCGGCGACGGCTCAATGACTACTTGGACAACATCCGGGAAATCGAGCGGCGGATTCAAAACATCGAGGAGTACAACACGTCGCGTGGTCTCGAAAGAGAGCTGCCAACCGCTCCGGTCGGCGTACCCGACTCTTGGGAAGAGCACGTCAAGCTCATGTACGACCTCCAGGCCCTGGCATTCGCCGCGGAAGTGACGCGCGTATCCGCTTTCAAGCTCAGCCGCGACACGAGCAACCGCGTCTTTTCGGTGAGCGGCAGCGAGACACCGTTCCATACCGCCTCCCACCACCAGCAGAAGCCTTCGCTCATCGAGGACAACGCGTTGATCAATCGGTACCACGTGGAGATGATGACGTACTTCCTGGACAAGTTGAAGAGCACACCCGACGGCGACGGCAACTTGCTCGACCACACCCTCGTCCTCTACGGAAGCCCGATGGGCAACGGCAACATTCATGGTCACAAACAAGTACCGATGCTCCTCTTGGGGCATGCTGCCGGAACCCTGGAAGGGAACTTGCACTTGCGCTGCCCGGACGAGACGCCACAAGCCAATATCCTGTTGACGTCTTTACAGAAACTGGGGATGAACGTCGAAAGCATTGGTGACAGCACGGAGCCGCTTTCGATCTAGCGCGTCGTGAGGGGTGATGACATGTTCGCCAAATACATAGTTGCCGGCTCGTGCTTGCTCCTGGTGCTCGTGCCGATCGGCGTTCTCGGAGCCACCGCGGCGAAAGTGTCGCTCGCCGACGCGGCCATGAAGGGCGACCGAGCGGCTGTTCGAGCCTTGCTCGAGCAGCAGGTGGACGTCAACCTTGCCCAAGGCGATGGGAGCACGGCGCTTCACTGGGCTGCCTATCGCAACGATTCTGAAATGGCGCGACTGCTCCTCGAGGCGGGCGCAGACATCCGAGCCACTACCCGATTGGGCGAGCTCACTCCTCTATTCATGGCTGCCAAAA